>NZ_JAYGHC010000002.1:58124-116705 GCF_034932285.1 Cronbergia sp. UHCC 0137 | reverse complement strand
TATACAATCACTCAGCAACAATAGGTACACCATCTCGGAGATTGAGAATCCCCGAAACCACCAGTTTCTCGTTCGGTTGTAGACCCTCTAAAACTTGGTAATCATTGCCCTTAATCGTGCCTAACTTAACAGGCTTTTGTCGCGCCATTAGTTTAGAATCACCTTGAGGAGACTTTTGAGTTTGAGCAACAAAAACGAAATTTTCTCCAGCTATGCGAGATACGGCTGTGGTAGGAATTAAAACTCCGGGACGCTGATCCCAAATCACCCTAGCGCGAATTAATTGATCTGCTCGCAACTGACCTGCGGAATTGTCATAGAGTGCTTTAATCAGTATAGATTGGGAATTATTGCTGATATTGGGCGAGATAAAAAATACCCTACTATTACCCAAAATTTTACCTTGTGCGTCCATCAGTTCTACAGGTAGTCCTTCACGCAATTGGGAACCACGTTCTAGTGGCACAGAGATTTTCACCTCTAACGGTTGATTTTGAGTGATGGTAGCTAACTGAGTCGCACTATTAACAAAATCGCCCACTTTTACCGGAATATCGCCAACTGTGCCAGTGAAAGGAGCAGTAATTTTGTAAAATTGTAGTTGGACTTGTTGTTGTCGAATATTGGCATTAGCCTCTTCTAAAGATTTTTCTGCCTGGGATATGGTGGCTCGTTGGGCTTGAATGCGGGAATCAACGGTACTGAGTTCAGCTTTAGAAGTTGCTAACCTGTTAGCATATATATCTTTCGTTTGAATAGATACAGCACCCTGGGCAGCTAATTCCGAATAGCGATCGTACTCTTGTTGATTTAAGCGCGTATTGGCAACTTTAGCCAACCGTTCAGCTTCTAAGGATTTGAGCGTCGCGCGGACATTCTCTAATTGTGCCTTAGCACCCTGACCAGCGGCAGATAAACTATTAACAGCAGCTTGTTGTTGTCTAGCATCTATTTGTATAATTGCCGTGCCAGATGTAACAGCATCTCCCGACCTAACAAAGATTTGGGTAACTTGACCCTCAACTCTGGGTTGGAGATTAACTGAGCGCCTAGATTCTAGAGTAGCTATATATTCGGTACTGTCTTCAATAGTTCCAGTTTGTACTGTCGATAGCTTAACTTTCACCTCTGGGGGTTGGGCATTAGCTGTTGGTGGTGAAGATTGAGGAGTCAACAAATGCCAGGTTATAGCTGCTCCACCTCCTATCAATAGCAATACACCGATTAATAATCGCCAACCTGGTTTGGATTTTCGTTGTGACTCATAGGGTGGCTTGGGTATGTTGTCTTCAAAGTCAGTTTGATGCTCAGGTGATGACATAAATGGTAGGGTAATTAAAAGAACAAAAACTTAAATCTCTAACGGTAGATATATTAAAATTACTTATTTGGGATGACGTATTGGATCAAATTATGTGTTATCCAATCCCAATATACAGGATTTACAATCTTTTACAATCTGTCCAAAGGTTAATGATATGAGAGTTGACAGCCCTAAGAGGATATGTTAGTTAACACACAGAGTAAGTTCATCTAGTTTGGTATAATATAAACTTGACATTGGATCAATATCTATCTTCACTCTGAAAAGCCCACAAAAACCTTCAAACTCTTACTCTCCGCGCCTCTGCGCCTCTGCGTGAGAAAAATCATACTCTTAATCAGCAACCCCTGAAATTAAAAAGACTGACACAGGTTAGTTTGATTCTGCAATCAAATCGAACAGATAATGCGCCATTTCCAACTTAGAACAAGCTGGAATTTCTATCTCTCTTCCTGATATATCTAAGAACACCGCTTGATTATTATCACTACCAAAACCACTATCAGGTTTATCAATAGGGTTAGCGACAATTGCATCTAATTTCTTCCGTTGCAATTTTTCTTTTGCTGGAGTAATAATATCACCTGTTTGTGCGGCAAAACCAATTAAATATTGATGGGGTTGTTTGCGTTTTCCCAGTTCAGCAACTATATCCGGTACTGGTGTGAGAGGAAGATTTTCCGGGAGCGATCGCTTGGGTAATTTCTCGTTACTATAATCTCTAGGCTTAACATCGGCCACCGCTGCGGACATAACAATTATATCTGCATTGGCTAAATATTTTAACATTACTTGCTGCATATCTGCTGCACTTATTACCCCAATCCCTTCCACACCCAAAGGTACATCCCAACTTGCTGGACAATGCACCAAAGTCACCTTTGCTCCTCTGTGTAAAGCCGCTTGTGCCAATGCTAAACCCATTTTACCAGTTGAGGGATTGCCAATAAACCGCACGGGGTCTAAATATTCTCGCGTTCCCCCTGCACTAATTAAAACTTGCTTCCCCGCTAAATCTCTTTTCCCTTGAGTATGTAATAAAGATTGAATATAAACAAATATTTCTGGAGGTTCTGCCATTCTACCATGACCAATGCGATCGCACGCCAACAACCCCGAACCCGTTTCCATACCATAAAATCTGCAATCTGTCAATAATTGCCGCCAATTTCTTTGTACCGCTACCTGTTCCCACATATCCGTATTCATTGCCGGCGCTAACAATACGGGACAGGTAGAAGCAAGCACAGTATTTGTTAGTAAGTTATCTCCCATTCCATAGGCTAACTTAGCCAAAGTATTAGCTGTCAAAGGAGCAATAACCAGCAAATCAGCCCATTCACCCAACTCAATATGTAAAGGACGTGAATAAATAGGTTGCCAAAAGTCATCATCAGTATAAGCGCGATGACGAGATAGGGTGGCTAAAGTTAGAGGTGTGATAAACTTTTCGGCAGAACGAGTGAGAATAACCCGCACCTCTACCCCAGACTTAAACAGAGTAGAAACCAACTCACAGACTTTATAAGCAGCAATACCACCACCTATAGCAATGAGAACTTTTTTTGTTTGGGGATTTACAGATGATGGCATTATCTCTTTATTTTATTTAATACTTCTTTAGGGACTTGATTTTCAGAAATGGGAAATCCATGATAAGTTGGATAACCTTGTTCATCAAAAGTGTTATCTGAATGAAATACATAGAATTTAACACTTTCCTTGTGATATCCATAACGTTTTTCACTATTATTATTACTGCTACATATAGAACTATTTAAAATTTTTTGAGCTTCTTCTACATCTGTTAAATCCATAGGAGTACCTCTTTCCCAATGACCCTTAAGATCATGTTTATTAGAAGAAATCTTATAACGAGGACATATTTTCCTAGCGTGTTTAATTTCAGTTAAATTATTGATTATTCGAGTTTCTGTGGAATTTATACCTTCTTCAAATTCAACTTCGATATTTTCTTGAACAAAATCAGGACTATTTTTTAAACTAATTAATATTCCTGGAAGTTTAGCAGCACCAGCTAATGAACTTGATGAAACATCTTTTTGTTGATAAAAACATTGACAATCATCTATTAAATATTTATAATCTGTATCTATATAAGGTCCTTTACTTAAAAGCTGAAGTAAAGATTGCAGTTTTCTTTGTTTCTTTGTTTCTTCGTCTGTTTGTATTTTTGATTTCTGCTCTTTGATTTGGCTAAAAAACCATTCCTGTAGTGTTAAATTTAAACATAGTTTCTGATAAGTAAAACTACTATGGGTTAGGATTGGAACATCATTTTTAATATCCTTTATCTCATAAATAATCTCAAGGAGATTATTCATTAATTCATCTGCTTCGTATTTATTTACAGCTTGTCCAATAAAAGAAAGCTCATTAATTAAAAACTGCATTTTATAGTAACTCCATTAAATCTTGTTCAGCTTGATCAAAAAATCCATCTGGCCATCTATCAATTCCCCCGCTTTGATAGATTCGAGGAGTAATAATTTCTGTGGTTGGTTGTCCTTTTTTTAAATATCTTTCAAAGTAGTTAATTTGTACTTTATCAGCTTCAAGTTTATTATGTCTTACTGCTTTACGAATACCATTGAGAACATGATCGCTATGGGTTTCTAATATTATTTGAATACCACAACTTGCGGCTAATGCAATTAATTCTCCCATCTTAGATTGTCCTCTAGGATGAAGATGAGCTTCAGGGTTTTCTAACAAAATCAATGTATCTGAAGTAGCAGACAATATGGCTACAATAATCGGTAAAATATAGGTAATTCCAAAACCTACATTAGTTGAACGATAAGAATTATTATCTTCATAGGAATACTGTAAATTTACTACATCCATTGCTGAATGTAATTCTATATCAACTCTTGTTCCAGGACTAATTTCTCCTAACCACGCTTCAACTTGACTTTTTAAAATATCGGACTGTGCTGATGGATGTGATAGTTGACTATGTGGAATTTTTGCATATTCATTTATAGATAAGAAATGAGCAGTAAATTCTCCTTGACTTCCAATCTGTTGATGTTGTCTGACTTGAAAATCAGACATTTGGAAATAATTTCTAGGTGCTATTCTCTCTGCTTTTAAGTAATGGAATTTATCTGTAAAAAGACTTGAATTGTAAATTTCTGCATCAGCGATTGATAATGAAGAGATTTGCATTATATCTGATTCACGATCAAAATCAAAAACCCAAGTACCTTTAACATTATTATTCATTCCAATTTCCAAAGTCATTGAATCTTCTTTTGCTCTCTTAAATAGAGCATCTTGGGCTGTACCTATAGAGACTAAATCACCATTTAGTGCTAAACCTACCCTATCTAATAAATCCTGTTGGGAGGATTGACGTAATAGTAAAAGAGATTGCAGTAAAGAAGATTTACCAGTGCTATTTAATCCAGAAAGTAGAGTTAATGGTTTTAAGAAAAAAGACTGATTTTCAAATGGTTTGAAATTTTTTAAAGTCAAAGAACTTAGCATGATAAAACCTCTTGAACTATTTGATCAATTTGTTCAAACCGATATTGAACTTTACTAGCAGCTTGAGATACGGATTTAAGAAAATCAATATCATCTTCCATTTTTTGGCTAAATTTCTCTTTCAAAAGTTCTTTGTTATTAATTAATTTTTCAATTTCTTGAGAATTTAATTGACTTAAAGTAACTGACCATGCTTCAAAAAGAGATTTATTAACGGGTGATTTTTCAGCTTTCCGAAAAGCAGAATCTTCAAAAATATTATAGGCTGCTTTCATTCCTATAATAAAATTATTTTTTATTTTCTTTATCAAATTAGAGTCTATTTTATTTAATTGTTTCATGGCTTCATGTAAGAAATAATTACGCCCTTTTCGTATTGGATAATCTCCATAATTATTTAAGGTAAAAGCCATAAAACCGAGTATAAATTCATGGTCATCCATACGTTGTTTTTTCCTTTTACTTAAATTTGTTACTCTATCAAATTCTGGTAAATTAGCAAATTCTTTAAGAATTTTTATTGCTTGTCCGGGGTTCATTGCTTGACGAAGTTCTTGAGGATTAAGAGGCAATCCTCCGGTGTTAATTCTTTGAAAAATATTATATTTTACTTCTGAGGGAGTTCCAGGTTCAATTAAATAAACTGTTAATTCTGTTTCATCTATTCGTCTTTGATAATGACGAGGTAAATCATCATATTTATTTTTTTCTAAATCTGTTAGAAATTGTAATCCAGTTAATTTAAGAGTTTTATCTAGAATAAAACTTTTGAATGTGCTGATTCTTTGTAAACCATCTATAATTATCCATTTATCATCATCAGTAGCATCTATATAAAATGCCGGAAGTGGAATCCGAATTAAAAGAGATTCAATCAAGCGACTTTTAGCTTTAGGTGTCCAAATATCAGATTGGCGTTGAAAGTCAGGAGCTAAATCAATTTCATCATATTCAATTCTTTTAAGTAAGAGATCCATTGTCATAGGTTTAGTTTTAACCCTAATCTGTGTTGGATCAAAGGGTTCTAAATTTTCATCATCATCTTCTTGTTGAAAGTTAAGATCATCATCTTGATTATTAAGTTTATTTATTTCCATTATGACAAATGCTCCTAAAGATTTACTTAGGCAGAATTAGATATCATTAAATCATAATACTAAACAAATTATCTGGGCGTTGATTGAATAGAATTTCCAACGACTTATGAACAGTAATCTCACTTAGTAGTGAAGATCTTATTAAGTTGGCTATCGAGGCAAAACGCATCTAAATTAAATTATACAAGCCAAATCAGGATTTAGCATGGCTAAACCCTGAGCGAGTCGTGAGTTTTTACCTAAAATATTTAGGCTTCGTCGTAGGGTTCTAAATCCAAAAGATGAATATAGGGTTCAACCAACTCAGGACGCTGAAACGCAATTGCTCGAAGTAGATGCCAATCATTTAAACCCTCAAAAGCATTGCTATAATTGTCCAATTCTAGACGTGTAGCTAACTCTTCTACCTCTGCTGCTTTCATGGCAGCAATTTCTTTTTTGGAAATGCTTAGAGTTGTCATAGTGCTTGCCCCTCCCTTTTGCAGCGTTTGCATTCAGCCTTTGGTGGAGTTACGGTGATCGCACCCACCCAATCTATAATACTCATTAGTGGGCATCTATTTTGTAAATTTTTTGCAGATTTTCAGCCAAATTTGTAAATAATTGGTAACTGTGTTTAACCAATCGTTTTGAGAACAAAAGTTCTTAGCACCTCTAACATGGGTAAACTAATTTCATGCCCCATATCAAACTCATGGTATTCCACGTTCACTCCCAGGGCTTTTGTTGTCGCTCGTGCCTTGATAGCAGCTTGTAAAGGAACAACTTGATCTTGTCTGCCGTGCATAATTAAGGACGGGGGAAAACTTTTTTGGTTCAGGGATTCTACACTAGGATGCAAATACCCACTCATTACCACCAAGCCAGCTAAGGGTAAGTTTAATCCTACATCTAAAGTCATTGCTCCACCTTGAGAGAAACCGCTTAAAATGGTGCGTGATAAAGGCACACCAGTCACATCTTCTAAAGATAGTAACCAATCTATTAGCATTTGCCGACTTTCTAGTAATCCCTCATACATACTTTCTCCCCGCAGGTCATACCAAGCCCTACCTGTAACAGAATAGGGATAAGGATAGGGCGCATTGGGAAGCAAAAATTCATAATTAGGTAGATTGACATAAGGTAACAAAGATGCTACATCCTCAGCATTAGCACCCCAACCATGTAAAGTAACAATTAAACCTGACGGGGGTTGAGAGGTGGAGGGAGGAACGGAAATAAATTGTAAAGACAGAAGTTTACTCCTAAAATATGTAATTTAATCTTTTGTCCTTAATTATACTCCAGAGTGATGCAATTTGAGCTTTATCTGATTACTTGTAGTGAATTTTCATCAACGTGCTAACGATGTTAGTAATTATCTATAGTTCTATAGATAGATGTAAAAAATAGGTGGACTTGCATCCATATCTAACGGTTTATCCTAAAGGTGAGGTTAGATAATGGAGAAAATGAATGGAGTTTTTATCCGATTCCGTTGTGCTATCAAGGATACAATTCGCCTTCACTGCATTATTTCATATGTTATGGCCTGTTTTAACAACAGGAATGGGTATTTATTTAGTCATAATCGAAGGAATGTGGCTGAGAACTCAGAATCCAGACTATTATCTCCATGCCCGTTTTTGGTCTAAATTTTATGTTTTAAATTTTGGAATTGGTGTAGGAACGGGGATACCAATGGAATTTCAGTTTGGCACAAATTGGGCTCCATTTTCCGAAGCAGTAGGTAATTTTTTTGGTAGTGTAATTGGCTTTGAAGCTTCTTGGGCATTTATGCTAGAAGCTGCATTTTTAGGAATTATGTTATTTGGTTGGGAACGTGTAAACCCAACGATTCATTATCTTTCGACAATTTTAGTAGCAGTTGGGGCTAACCTTTCTACATTATGGATTTTAACAGCTAATTCTTGGATGCAAACCCCCGCAGGTGGAGAATTAGTAAATGGTAAATTTGTGGTTAATGATTACTTTCAGGCAATTTTAAATCCTTTTATGGTCAACAGTGTACTGCATATGTTTTTTGCAACACTGGAAACTTCTTTGTTTGTCATTGGAGGAATAAGTGCTTGGTATATTCTCCAAAGACGAAATGCTGCTTTTTTTTCGCGGTCATTAAAAATAGCTTTAGCAGCAACTATTATTGTTGCACCACTGCAAATATATATTGGTCATTTAAGCGGTGAACAAGTTTATCATTATCAACCGACTAAACTGGCCGCAATGGAAGCACAATGGGAATCATCACCTGCGGGTAAACCTGCTGATTGGAGTTTATTAGCAATACCCAACGAAAAAGCCGAAAAAAACGATTGGGAAATCACAGTTCCCAACGCTTTGGGTTACATTTTAGAGTTTAAACAGAATCTTTCTGAACCATTGCGGGGTTTAAAAGAGTGGAAACCGGAAGATAGGCCGAAGATGGTCGGTTTAATATATTATGCCTTTCGGACGATGATAGCGATCGCTCTTTTTTTAGCAGCATTAATGTTAGTCAGTACCCTGCAATGGTTACGGGGTAAACTTTCAGCCGAAAATATCACCCAACAACGTTGGTTAATGATAGCTTGGGTCTTCTCTGCACCTCTAGGATACATTGCCGTGGACTCAGGTTGGATAGTTCGTTGTGTAGGTAGACAACCTTGGACACTCTACAAACAAATCCGCACCGTTGACGCAGCTTCCAATTTACCTGCAACCAATGTCTTAGTTTCACTCACTAGCTTTATTATAGTCTACACACTATTATTCATCGCCGTTTTATATTTTGGTAGTCGCATTATCCGTCAAGGACCCAACTTAGATTTACCAATTCCCGGAATAGAAACCACCCAACCCGCAGTAGATACCACACCAGGAGAATTTATTCCCGACGAAAGACCAGTAGAAGCCCAACAATAAAACTCCCTCCTCTCTGCGCCTCTGCGTCTCTGCGTGAACTAAATTTAAATCATGGAAACACTAAAATATTTTCTCCCCCAAGTTTGGTTTGTAATTTTAGCCTTATTTCTCTTCCTTTACGTCATGCTAGACGGGTTTGATTTAGGAGTAGGAATATTATCACTCACCTCTTCAGACGAAGAACGTCGAGGTATTTTAATGACCAGTCTTAGTAATATTTGGGACGCTAACGAAACATGGTTAGTATTAATGGCTGGGGGTTTATTTGGGGCATTTCCTCTCGCCTACGGCACAATTTTAACCGCTTTATATATTCCAATTTTAACAATGGTGTTCGGCTTTATCTTTCGCGGTGTAGCTTTTGAATTTCGTGAACTATCCAATCGTAAATTCTTTTGGAATTTAGCCTTTGGTGCGGGAAGTTTTGCGGCTGCACTTGGTCAAGGATTTGCGTTAGGTGCAGTATTAAAAGGCATTAACGTGGATGACAATGGACATTTTATTGGTACTACTTGGGACTGGTTAAGTTTACCATCCATATTAGTAGCATTAACCTTAATACAAGGATATGTTTTAATTGGTTCAACTTATTTAGTCTGGAAAACCACAGGAGAATTGCAAGAGACTCACTATAAAACTGCCAAAATCGCCGCTTTCACAACTTTAATTGGCGCAATTTTAATTACAATTACCACACCAATCATTTATGAAGGTGCGAGAGAACGTTTATTTCAGCAACCTTTAATTTTTGTTTTTGCAGTAATTCCCATTTTAGGAGTGTGGCTAATTTGGCAAATTGTAAATAGTTTAAATCGCAAAGAAGAACGCACACCTTTTGTTTGGACTATTCTATTGTTTGTAGTGACATTTTTAGGGTTAGGGTTAATAGTTTTTCCTTACATCATTCCCAGAGAAATAACCATTTATCAAGCATCTGCTGACCCTAGTTCACTGGTAATCATGATCATTTTTATCGGGTTTCTGATTCCTGTCATGTTGTTTTACAATTTATATCAATATATTGTCTTCCGGGGTAAAGTTTCTGGTGGAGAATATTGAATATTCAGATTATCTAGTCTGGAAAATATTTTGCACCATTTTTTTATCACTCTTGGCAGCAGCTTGATCTAATTCTGTCAATTCAGCATCACTTAATTGCCAACCCAAAGCCCCAATATTTTCCGTTGCTTGTGCTGAATTTTTTGCCCCAGGAATGGGAATTGTCCCTTTACAGATACACCAGTTAATTGCAACTTGAGACATTGTTTTATTTCTAGTATTTGCTACTTCCCGCAAACATCCCAAAATCCCTGTTATTCCTGGCAGAATTTGTCTAAATAATAAACCCCGTACACCTTTAGGAAAAGTACCGTTTTCTGAAAATTTACCTGTTAATAAACCCAAAGCCAAAGGACTATAGGCAATTAGTTTTATTCCTAAATCATCGCATACATCTTTTAACCCCAATTCCGTCACCGGATAGGTTGATAAAAGGGAGTATTGCACCTGTAAAGTTGTAATTGGTATACCTTGTGATTGAAATCTTTTATGTACCCATTGCAGCCGTTTCGTCCCGTAATTAGATAATCCTACTCCTTTGACTAACCCTTGTTGATAAAGTTCTGCTAAACCATCTAATAAACCTACTTCTTGCCAAGGTGCATAATTAGCTGTAGACCAGTGCATTTGCACCAAATCTATATTTCTCCCCAAGCGTTTAGCAGAAGCAAGACCAGCAGAAAACATTGATTTTTTTGTCCACCTCCAAGGATACGCGGCCAGTTTGGTAGCAATGCAAATATTTTCTTGATTTACTCCCTGATATTCACTAGAAAATTTTCCTAACAGGGTTTCACTGCGTCCGTTTAATTTCCCCGTTCCGTAAGAGTCTCCAGTATCGAATAGGGTAACGCCATTACTGACACAAAGGTTAAATACGCCTTGCAACTGCTCGTCCATACTTTGATTGTATCCCCAAAGCAGTTGATTTCCCCATGCCCAAGTTCCGCACCCCATAGTTGGAAGGGAAAGTTTTTGGTTAGTTTCCATAGTTACTGAATATAGATTTATGAGTATATTTTATATATTACGATGTTTGTGGTGATTTGGGAGTCGATACAGCAGGAGTCAGGAGTCAGGAGTCAGGAGAAAAGTTTAAAGTACGAAATCTAGCAGATTTTGGCATATTTAGATAATAACCTACCACAAACCGTTGAAAGTAATACGATTATCAACTAGTTCAGGTAAATTAATGTCTAATTTTAAAACTGTTCGTAGACTTTCACCCCATAATCTCAGACGATTGCAAACTTCAGGAATATTCTGTGTTCTGCGTTCAACCGCTTCTCTAAAATTGTTTGATGAACATAATTTTTTAAAAGCATCTTCAACTTCTTGTTTATGCTCTACAGCAGATGATCTTATAGTTTCATCTGAAAAGTAAAAAACCATCACATCTAAAACTGCTCGATTGAATTGGCTTTGATATTTATTAGAATCATTAGACCAAATCCGAGAAAATTTTTTTTCTCCGAATATACTCATAGTTGTTTGCACTGCTTCCTCAAATTGGTTAACTAAATTTTTAATATCATCGTGTCTTTTTTTCCAGTTTTCATTGAAATATTGGCAAGTTGTGTCAAGGAATAATTTTAAATTTCCTCGATAATCAGATAAAAAATAATGAAATCCTATATAACGTAATAGTAATTCAACATCACGCATCCGAGAATCAGGAGTTGATGATTTGAATATCTTTTTCAGAGCCGCACTTTCTACTGATTTATCATCTAAGAAATTGATAAAATCACCTGGATATAATGCTTGTCTTAGCTCTTGAGGAGATAATGGAGTGCTTTGTACATTCAGCCGCAGAAAAATTTTATAGAGTAAATTCTCGCTAGGCCAATTCCGAATTAATATTGTACGAATAGTTTGGTTATCTAGACTATTAAGCTCTGAACTCAAAAAGACATCATTTTGAAAATCTTCATATTTTTTACCAATTAAATCGCGTCTAAATTCTAGATTCTTTAAAGCAAAAGCATTGTTTGGAGTTTTAGTCTCATCACTTCTACCATAAAATTGGAGAATAGTTAACAATCGCTGCTTCCCATCAAGTACAATAAATTTATTTTTTTCTTGTTGATTACCAGCTAATACTATTTGTGGTACTGGGAATCCAAGTATTAGTGATTCTATAAACCTACTTTTCCGAGTAATATCCCAAGCGTCTCGTCTTTGAAATCTTGGAGTTAGTTGTATATTTTCACGAACAAGTTGATTCAAGATTGTCTCTGTTGTCCAGTCACTACCAGAAACAACAATTTCTGATATTTGCTTTAATTCAGGAATTAACTTACTCTGAAACTCATACTCAATTTCTTGATCTTCTTCTTCCTCGAAAAATTCTATTTCTTTGTCAGGCATAATTTTAGTCTGCATAAAAATTTGAATTTGGATAAAATATAGCTTATTAGTTAATTATATTCCATGCTTGCTCAATTTTTACCTGAAACTCTAAATTCTTGATTTCTCCCAAAATGCCCAATCAAAACCAAACACCCCTTATAGATGCCTTAAAAGCCTGTGTATCACGTCCACAGGCACCGTTTTACACCCCTGGACACAAGCGTGGTTTGGGAATTTCACGGATTTTAACGAATTTAGTGAGTAATTTAGATAATTAAGGTTACAATTAGTAATCGAAAAGTATTGAAGATTGTTGGTTATATTTATGAAATTGAAGCTACTAACAAACTATATTCATACAGCAATGCACAAAGCAAATTATGAATTGTTAGAAGATGGAATCTTTTATGCTGAAATTCCTGAATGTAAAGGTGTATGGGCAAATGGTGATACATTAGAAATCTGTCGTGAGGAATTGCAAGATGCTCTGGAAGGATGGATTATTTTAGGTTTGCGTTTGGGTCATACTCTACCAATACTTGATGGAATTAACCTTAATTTTTTTAATCAAGAGGTTCCATAATGCCGTCGTTTGGTGCAATTAATCGACGCGATTTGATTCGTTACTTCAAATATTTAGGTTTTGAAGGTCCCTATTCAGGTGGTAAGCATCAATATATGGTAAAAGGTGAATTTAAATTAACAATTCCTAATCCTCATCAAGGGGATATCAGTTCTAGTTTATTGAGTAAGATATTGCGTCAAGCTAGTATTAGTAAGGAAGATTGGGAAACTTTATAAATTCAAATTTGGAAATGCTCAATCAAAACCAAACACCCCTGATAGATGCCTTAGAAGCCTGTATAGCACGTCCTCACGCACCGTTTTACACCCCAGGACACAAGCGTGGTTTGGGAATTTCGCCGATTTTAACGGATTTATTGGGTCAAGAAGTCTTCCGTGCTGATTTAACAGAATTAGCAGAATTAGATAATCTCTTCACACCAGAAAGCGCAATTTTAGCTGCACAAGAACTCGCAGCAGCAGCTTTTGGTGCTAAACAAACATGGTTTTTAGTAAATGGTTCTACCTGTGGAATTGAAGCTGCAATTCTCGCAACTTGCGGAATGGGGGATAAAATTATTCTCCCACGAAATGTCCATTCTTCGGTTATCGCTGGGTTAATTCTTTCTGGTGCAATACCGATTTTTATTTATCCTGAATATGACGAAGATTTAGATATTGCTCACAGTATTACACCCCAAGCATTGAAAGCAACATTAGAAAAACATCCTGACGCAAAAGCAGTGCTGATAGTCTATCCTACATATTACGGTGTTTGTGGAGATTTGAGAGCGATCGCTCTGCTTACCCATCAATATAATATCCCCTTACTCGTAGATGAAGCACATGGCGCACACTTTGCTTTTCATCCCCAATTACCCACTTCAGCTTTGGCCGCAGGTGCAGATTTAACGGTGCAGTCTATTCACAAAACCCTCAGCGCCATGACCCAAGCCTCTATGCTGCACGTCCAAGGCGAAAGAATCGACATTGATAGAGTCAATAAATCTCTCCAACTTACACAATCAACCAGTCCCAGTTTCATCCTTTTAGCTTCTTTAGATGCCGCACGTCAACAAATGGCAATGCAGGGAAAAACTCTCATGTCTCAAACTTTGGCTTTTGCAGAAGAAGCAAGCACCAAAATTAGCCAAATTCATCAATTATCTATTCCCCTCGCGGCTAAATTAGGTTCACCTGGCTTTGTTGCTTTAGATAAAACTCGGTTAACTGTCAACGTTGCCAATTTAGGTATTACTGGATTTGCTGCTGAAGAAATTCTCAACCAAAAATTTGGCGTAACGGCTGAATTTTCTTCACTGCAAAATCTCACATTTATCATTAGTTTGGGCAATATTCAAAGAGATATTAACGCATTAGTCGCAGCCTTAAAAAATCTCGTTCAAATATCCCTATTGACAAATCAGTACAAAATATGTAAATATAGAAACGATGATATAATTGCTCATGTTATGTCTATCTCTCCCCGTGAAGCTTTTTTTGCGGCTAGTGAAATAGTACCTTTAGCAGAAACAACTAACCGTATCTGTGCAGAAATAGTTTGTCCCTATCCTCCAGGAATCCCCGTTTTAATGCCGGGAGAAGTAATTACAAAATCCGCTTTAGAATATCTGCGACAAATTCAAGCAATGGGTGGATTTATTTCCGGTTGTGCTGATACTAACTTGCTGACTTTAAAAGTTGTAAACAAGTCACTGAAAAACAAACCACAGAGGCACAGAGTTCACAGAGAAATGAGGTTTTGAGAGATATTTTGCGTATTTTACAAAATTACGAAAAACCCCGACTTGTAGGGGTTTAGCACTGCTAAACCCTTACTTTTAAGTGAAAAAATTAAGCAGGTGTCATTTGCATAGAACGACAAGCTTCAGCACATTTGCGACAAGCAGCAGCGCATTCCATGATTTTGCTATCATCTTTCATTTTCCCACAAGCAGCAGCACAGCGATCGCACATTTCCGCACAAAGCATACAAGTGCGTTCAGTAAATTCTGAACCACCCATCATCATGTTCATACACATCATACACATTTCTGCACAATCGCGCAACATGGACATCATGGTTGTATCCATGTACTTACCACCTTTACTCATGCAGTAAGTCATGGTTTCCATGCACTTTTTCTGACATTCCATGCAAAGATTCATGGAAGTTTGCATATCGGTAGTTATAGATTCAGTCATCATCATCATCATAATCAAATACTCCTGATTTTTTGATGTGTATATAGGGTTTGTGGCTGGACTAGATTCAACATTAAGTGCAACTTTTCAAAGCGTCAACAGGGTGTTAAGTCCAAATTTTATAAGTTGATTATTCCGATACAAATATCGTAATTGATTTAAAATTCCATATCATTTAAATTTATTTTCTTGAGAAAGTCTTGTCATGCAAGAGTTATATTATTTTGCTCTTAAAGATGATTTAAATATTTAGTAGTAATTTAGACTTTTTTTGATAGGAAAAATAATTACGTGCTTAATTTTAATATTACTATCCCTTAAAATAAAAATGCCAATCTTGCTGTTTGTCATCTCTATTCAGCCATGAATAATCAATGTTTATTTTTGTCGATAATCTTTACTGCATCTATCCTTAGGTTGATTTTAACCCAAACCATGCTCTAAATTTACCTGTAATATAAATAATATTCAATTCCTACTGAAAGCCTAACCAAATTATCCTGACCACCTCTTTTTAGTCTTTCCTTTTCTGGAAAAAAGCCATCAGTTATTTTGGCAAGATAGCAAATTAATCTATTCCTCCTAAACCTTCAACCAATAGAAATAAATGAAAATAAATCAATCTTTTCACACCAAGCGAACAACCTGTCAACTTCAAAACAATCATCCCTCCAAGGACAGATATTTGTAATTTAGCTAATTCATGTTGTTAATAATTAGAAAAGATTAATAATTTGGATATTTTGTAATCTTCTAAAAATTCATTCCCCAGCCGTGTTTAGTATAGCAATCGCCAAGGTAAGTAGATGAACAGAAAAAATTAAAGGTATGTGAAGAAAAGTAAAATCGCCCAAAACTCTCTTCCTGTTCCCATTTAATATTTTGAGCAAATATGCAATGATGAATACAGAGTGTTTGTCAGTAATCATTCAAAAAAGCTCATGAAATCCTTGCATCGTTCCGATCTATATAGCTGGTCTTGCTTCAATCCCGCAAGAAATATTGACTTTAACGGGTTTGCGTGGATTCGTCCAGAAGGAAATATCTTGATTGACCCTGTAGCCTTATCCAACCATGATTGGAATCATCTGGAATCCCTGGGTGGTGTGTTTTGGATTGTTTTAACCAACTCAGATCATCTTAGGTCTGCAAAGGAAATTGCTGATCAAACCTATGCAAAAATTGCCGGACCAATAGGAGAAAAAGAATCCTTTCCGATATCGTGCGATCGCTACTTAGGTGACGGTGATGAATTAGTACCAGGGTTAAAAGCGATCGCCCTCAATGGTTCTAAAACTCCCGGTGAATTGGCGCTATTGTTAGAAGAAACCACCTTGATCACTGGGGATTTAGTGCGATAGCTACGCTCACCGCAGGCATCGCACAAAGCCGGCACCTTAACCATCTTACCAAACGATAAACTACTAAATCCCAGCCAAGCGATCGCTTCCGTCCGCACCTTGGCAGAATTAAAACAGGTAGAAGCAGTATTAGTTGGGGATGGTTGGCCTGTATTTCGGGATGGACAAAAAAGATTACAGGAACTACTGCTCACCTTGAAATAATCTTACTCATACTATACAATAGCCACAAATCAAATGACTACAAAAGGAAGACAGGGTTTACCTCGCTTTATTACCACAGAAGCCATTTCACCTCACCATCAAGCTAGTTATCAAAGAGTTTGGGATGCAATCAGACCAGCATTTTCTAGTCGTGAGTCTAGTATCGGGTATTGGCGTTATCCTCTTTTTCTGCAAGTTGGCGATCGCCGCAAAGAACCAGATATACTTATCGTTGATCAACAGTGGGGCATAATAGTCATAGAAGTTTGTCCGGCAAAAATTGAACAGATTACATCAGTTAATCATAATCAGATTCAGTTTTCAGATAATGTTTTCCAAACTAATTATTCTCTAGACAATATTTCCAAATATATTCAAGTATTGCGTCAATATTGTGATCAAGAACCTATTAAAAATCCAGAATCAGATATTCAACAAAAAATAATTGGACGTACTTTAATTGCCTTCCCAAATATTAGTACAGAAGAATGGCAACAAAAAGGATTGTCAGGAACAGAAGAAGGTTTACCATTTATCTTTAATAATCAACTTGGTGAAGTTGGCTTGAGAAACCGTATAGAAAAAGCTCAAATTACTGTTACAGGTCAATCATTAAATGATAGTCAATACAAATCTCTTTTAAGTGTTATAAGTGGAACGTCTATTCTGCGTAAGTCTTTGGAAAAAATCGAATCTGCTGATAATCAAAGTCGTTACAATATATTAGCAGAAGCACAAAAGCTGATGTATGAATGGGATATTAAACAGGAATATATTGGTAAAACTATTCCACCGGGTCCACAACGAGTAAGAGGAATTGCTGGTTCAGGAAAAACTGTTCTTTTTAGTCAGAAAGCAGTGATTATGCACCTGAAACATCCTGAATGGAAGATAGCTTTTGTCTTCTTTACTCGTAGTTTATACGACCAAATTGAAAAATTATTTGAGGCATGGATAGAGCATTTTACAAATGGAGAAATTAAATATCAGAATTTACCTAATTCCAATTTAAGAGTTCTTCATGCTTGGGGTGCAAAAGATAGAGATGGTTTATATGGTGAAATTTGTAAACTTACAGGGACAAGAAAATTAAATCCAGGTAATACAGGAGAAAAAATTCCTAATCGGGGATTAGCTTATGGTTGTCGAGATTTATTAAAAAGAAAGCCAAATTTTAAACCTATTTTTGATGCTTTAGTTATTGATGAAGGACAGGATTTAATGACTGAAGATGATTTGAAATTTACAGCAGAGAATGGTGAGGATAAGCAGCCAATTTATTGGTTAGCATATCAATCATTAAAATCTGTTAGTGAGGATCAACCTCAGCAAAAACGCCTGATTTGGGCTTACGATGAAGCACAAACTATACATTCTACAGGAGCAGTTGCTCCAAAAGCAAAACAAGTATTCGGTAAAGAACTTAGTAGTATTTTAGGTGGTATTGGTGGTACTATTTATCCAGGGGGTATTCGTAAAGCTCATGATATGGAACGTTGTTACCGTACTCCTGGAGCTATTTTAACTGCTGCTTTTGCTCTTGGTACTGGTTTATTAAGAAAACAAGGAATCTTAAAACCTGAACGTATGAGGAAAGAAGATTTACAATCTATTGGTTTTGAAGTATTAGAAGGTAAGTTCAGCAGTAATGCTCCAATAACTATTACTAGACTTCCAGAAAATTCACCTAATCCTGTTCCTAGTATTTCTGATCATCCAGTTCTTAACTTTGAAACGTACAATTCTCGACAAGATGAATTTTTAGCATTATTAGAAAAAATTAAACATAATTTACAAAATGACCAGTTACAACCTAGCAAAAACATTTTAATTATTGCATTAGGTTATACGACTCCACCGTATTATGATGGTAATAACTTAGAAGAGTCTGTTTCTAAGTTTTTAATAAATTATGGAATTGATATTTACATTCCTAGTGCATTAAGATTAAATGATATTAATCCTCAATGGCCTCAGAATAACCGTGATTTATTCTGGTTTGATGGTGGTATAACCATTTCTAGAATTGATCGGACTAAGGGAAATGAAGCAGATATGGTTTATCTAGTTGGGTTAGATAACATTGCTAAAAATGAAAGCGATACAAAATTACGAAATCAATTATTTGTCGCTTTAACTCGCTCTCGTGGTTGGGTTGAGATTAGCGGTATTGGTGATTATCCTTTCTATGAAGAAGTAAAGGAAGTAATTGCACAAGGGAATACCTTTACTTTTACTCTTAAAGGAGTGACACCATCTGAAGATGCTAATGATGATTTCACAGAAGAAAATGAGCAAAATCTTTAATCGTTAGCAAGTAGGTTGGGTTGACGCAAGGAAACCCAACATTTATTCCATAATCTCTTCTATAATTCCTTGAATAGTAACTCCAAATTTTCCTACAAATCAATTGTGCTAAGACTTTATGAACTAATTAATTATAGTATCAGGATCTACACCAAGCGATCGCAAATATTCCGCTAATTTATCTGCCCGTTGACGCTCCTTTTCTGCCTGTTGACGCTCATTTTCTGCTTTTTCTGTCAAAGTTGGCAACCAGCCATCAGCATTATACCAACGTAACCATAAACCCTCTGTATTTTGATAACTTCCCTGCCATAAACCTAAACCCATTTCTATTTCTTGTAACCAAAAACGGTTATCTGGCAAAGCTACTGCTTGATAACGAGTACCATTAATTTTAAAGGCACGGAAGTTATTTTCATAACGGTCATATATCACATAATAGGGAACACGCAAAATGTTTTGATATACCTCCCATTTAGTTGGGGGTTTATTGACTTCCCTTAGAGTTTGTCCTAAGTCTTCTTGTTCTGTTCCTGGTGAAAGTAACTCTACTACTAAAAATGGAGCAATTCCTTCTTGCCAAACTACATAACTTAACCGTAAATCTTGCTGCTGGTTAGTATTAGCAACTCCCAATACCATATACCAATCAGGACGTTTATACCAGCCAGGATGTAGAGGATCATAATAAAGGTTTAGATCACTGGCAAGTAGTATTTCTTTGGATTTATAATTGGCTGGTTGACAAGTTTCTGTCAATAAATCAGCTTGTATACAATGAAATTCGTCTGGCAAACCTGATTCCCCTATTAACTCACTAGGTAAATCATACATTGTCGGCATCGTATCTTTCGGTGATAAAGGTGGATTTTTTTGATACATATTCCTTTTTAACCCTAACTTTATGAACTTGATACTCCTCTCCTAATTCTACCAGGCGATAGCTGCTCTCGCCGTAGGCATCCCCAATAACTTATACATTTATTTGTCAAATTTAGTAGAAAACGAATAATCGCTATAGTCCTGAATTAAAGTTACAATACGCAAAAAATTAATTATCAAAAATATTTTAAAAAAATGCGAACAATAGCCGAAATTAATGAAAAAATCAGCCGACAAAGTGCAGTAGTATGGACAGTCGAAGAACTAAAAGCAAAAGTCGCCCAAATCGGGATTACAAAAGCAGCTAAACAAGTTGACGTAATTACCACCGGCACCTTTGAACCAATGGAATCAAGTGGTGCAATACTTAATCTGGGACATACCGACCCACCAATTAAAATTCGTCGTTGCTGGTTAGATGGCGTACCAGCTTACTCAGGCTTTGGTGCAGTGGATTTATACTTAGGTGCTAGTTGTCCCGCTGAAGTCATAGACGGAGAAGAACTAAGAGAACGTGGAGGTGGCCATGTAATTGAAGACTTGATAGCCGATAAACCAGTACAAGTTAGAGCATTAGGACAAGTTACCGATTGTTACCCCAGAGCCACCTTTGAAACCACAGTTACCCGTGACACCATCAATCAGTTTTATTTATTTAATCCACGAAATCTTTATCAAAATTTTATAGTCGGAGTTAACGGGGGCGATCGCTCTCTTCATACCTATCTTGGACCCTTACAACCACGGGTAGGAAACGCCGTTTATTCCAATCCAGGAGCGATTTCTCCCCTACTCAACGACCCTAATTTACAACTTATCGGCATTGGTACCCGCATTTTTCTAGGAGGTGGCATTGGTTATGTAGCTTGGGAAGGCACACAACACTTCCCCCTACAAAAACGATTACCTAATGGTACACCCATTGGTCCAGCAGCAACATTAGCTTTAATTGGTGATGCCAAACAAATGGATGCTCGTTGGGTGCGGGGTTGTTACTTCAAAAGTTACGGGCCTTCCCTCATGCTCGGCGTAGGTGTTCCACTTCCTGTATTGAATGAGACAGTAATTAAACACTGCGCCGTACAAGATCAAGACCTAGTAGCCCCAATAGTAGACTTTTCCATTCCCCGGAGAGTCCGTCCCACCTTTGGTTTAGTCAGTTACGCCCAACTCAAATCAGGACGGATCACCATTGAGGGTAAAGCGGTACGAGTAGCTCCACTAGCCAGTATGTTGCGTTCCAGACAAGTAGCCCAAGAACTAAAACAATGGATTGAAGCAGGTACATTTACCCTCACAGAACCAGTTGCCTCGATCCCAATGGAACGTTCTTTTTTACCCCAAGACCGATGGACTGATTTTTAAAGGGCTACCCTTCCGGTGGTTTTGCCCGCTTAACAGGTTTAGGAAGGGGTGCTTTTGGTACAGGTTTAGATACCACCAAAGGTTCACCAGCTACCTTTTTAACTGGAGGACGTGGGGCTTCTCCAGGCTTTCTGGGGGGGAATGGTCTTCTACCACCACCACCACCAGCACGGGGTCCACCACCACCATTGAATGGCGGTCTGCGTTTTTTGGGCAAATCAGCGATCGCTTCGGCATTTTCCACAACCAACGCATCAGCATCTCGCTTAACTTTAAAATCCCAGAACTTGCCCACAGCCTTAGTTGTCAGCACACCCCGCAATTTCAACTTAAAATATTTTGGCTTATCAGTTGGTTTTCGTGGAGCTTGCTTAATTTTCACCACCAAACTTTTAGTCTCAAAAGACTGGTAAACTACTTCCCCACGTACAGAAAAATTTCCATCAGGAAGTTCTGAGGAAGGAATCGGGGTGTCGGTAATTTTTTCTTTGACAGGGACTTTATCCCCTAAAGCATAATCGGATGTCTCAAACTCTAGATAATCCGAATCTCCGTTATCCTCCTCAGTTAGATGTTTAGCCAGATTTTCCGGTTCCCAAACCCCAACAATTTGGATATGCAAAGAGTCATTTTCTTGGCGTGTACGCGGATAAACTACCCACAAATGTTCTTTTTCTAAATCTAAATGATTCTTGACCAAACTCATAATCCGACCCAAGAGGACGGCATTGAGTTCTACTCCATCAGGAGTAATTAGGGAACCTTGGGTAAACTGTTCGCTACTAGCATGATAGCAACCCCGAACTAAACCAATTGCTCGATACTGCATTGGTTCACTTGGGGGCGGAATCGGTTGCTGACGATTGACTACATGGCCATTAGAGTCACTCTCACTAGGGTTAACTGGTAAATTGTCACTTTTAAGAGACTCGGCTGCTACTGTATTAACATTAGTGGCTGTGTCAATTTTAGTCGGACTTTCGTTAGAAGCAGTAGAAATGGTCGA
Source organism: Cronbergia sp. UHCC 0137 (assembly GCF_034932285.1). Classification (NCBI taxonomy): domain Bacteria; kingdom Bacillati; phylum Cyanobacteriota; class Cyanophyceae; order Nostocales; family Nostocaceae; genus Cronbergia; species Cronbergia sp. UHCC 0137. Next base: position 94,562 of record NZ_JAYGHC010000002.1, on the reverse strand, counting down.
TTCAGAAGACGGCATCAGGTCGGAATTCATAAAAACTCCTTGCGGCGGAGACACATCCCATTGTGGGACTTAACAAAGGTAAATGGAAAGAGCGTTTGTCTGACTGATCAAAGTATATTTCCTTTAATCTAGCCATTTAAAGAGCCCCGTGCCAACATAAAGGCGCGAAATTTAGCATTTAATACAGTAAATGTGCCATTTAACGCCTTTACTCTAGTTTCGGAAGCATAGCATAACTAAAATTTTGACGGATCTTCCTAAAGTCATCACTTATAGCAGGGAACATAAAACATAAAATAGGTTTAAAACTCTCTCTGTAGCTGAGTTTTAGCATTGATCTATGTTTTTGTTTACCTGCGAACTGCTATACTTTAACAGTGTAGATAGTTATTTGTTTTGACTGCTATATAAATCCTAAATTGCTACCAACCTCACCTAAGAGAACAGTAAGTAAGCTATATATACCCACGGCTAAAACTGGGAATAATTTAGCTGCTCTAACTGTCCATCAATAATTTACGGCATTTACATTATAAAATTCTGAAGAAAAAGACAGTATTCCGCAAAGTTTTAGAAATTTTTAGCTTGGAGGCATTTATGTAAAAATTAACTCCATGGGTAAATCATGAATAAAAATTAAATGTATAGTCTTACTCTAGAATTTATTAGTAGTTTAGCAGAAGGATAAGTTATTGTGTCAAAAACGCGCGATCGCTGGATAGTTCAGGTTATTTTAGTTCTGGCTGTTGTGGCTTTTGTTGGGGTTTCTCTAATCCCCATCCTTGGAGCTTTGAATAATTCCCCATCTCCAGCCCAAACCAATGCTGACAAAAATCAACCCCCTTCTAACCAAAGCTTAAAACTAGAAGATGAAGTTCGCGGTTATGAATTAGTTTTACAAAGAGAACCAGATAATCAAACAGCACTTAAAGGTTTATTACAAGCACGATTACAAATACTCAGCCAAAAGCCCAGAGGTGAAGTTAAGCCAGCAGATATTCAAGCGGTGATTGAACCTCTAGAAAAATTAGTTCAAATAAATCCAGAACAATCAGATTACGGAGTTTTATTGGCTCAAGCCAAGCAACAACTTGGTGATAAAGAAGGAGCAGCCCAGGCCTATCGTTCAATTTTAGCAATAAAACCAGGCGATCTAAAAGCGTTACAGGGAATGGTAAATTTGCAACTCAGTGAAAAACGTCCAGAAGCGGCAATTGGTCTACTCCAAGAAACTTTATCTACAGCTACCCAAGCAAATACTCTTCAACCAGGAAGTGTGGATATAGTTGCTGTACAGGTGCTTTTAGGCAGTGTTTATGGGTTTCAGAAAAACTATTCTAAAGCTGCCTCTGTATATGATCGAGCAATTCAAAAAGATGCCAAAGATTTTCGTCCTGTTTTAGCAAAAGCAATGTTACTCAAAGAACAAGGACAAGTTGATGAAGCAAAACCTTTATTTGATAATGCTTCAGCCTTAGCACCTGCTCAGTATAGAGACGAAATCAACAAAGCCGCAGCTTTACCAACTCCCACTGCTTCTCCCACTGCTTCACCGGAAAGTACACCCAATCAGTAAATTTCTAAACTTGTTTAAGATTCATTACCAAAGTAAGATACAGGGGAATTAAGATAGTCATAAAATTTAACTTTCTATTTTTCAATTTCCCAATCTTCTATTTTTAACCCTTCAACTCTGACAAATTCTTTAGTATTATGAGTTACCAAAATCAAATCATGAGAGAGTGCAATAGAAGCAATTAATAAATCATTATAACCAATAGGTGTACCAAGATTAGCTAACTGCGCCCGAATCTTACCTGCATTTAAAGCTGAAATATCATCTAAAGGTAAAGAAATAAATACTTCTAAAAATCGCTTGACCTTTGCCCACACTTGATTAGAGTTATCGCTTCTCATTGCTCCATAAAATAACTCTAACTTAACAATTGAACAAACAGCTATATTTTCTAAATCAGTATTTTCTAATTTACGGTGAATAATCCAATTTTCATTGAGATATTTGATACATACATTTGTATCTAGCAAATATTTCATAACAATTCAAACTCCTCTAAATCATTATAAACACCTTCTGAATCTACAGTTAAAGGAGTATCTTTTAAACAACCTGATGTTTCTTCAAAGAAATTAGCCGGCCACCCCTTTCCTTTAGGTAAGGCTTGATGCTGAGAATTATTAACAGGCTTTAAAATAACAGTAATAGTTAAGTCGGTGTTGGTCACATCTACAGGAATATCTAAATGTAATATTCCATCTTGTCCAATATGAGAGTTTAAAGTAATTGTTTGCATTGTATTTACATAGATAAACAGATTTTTCTGGAAAATTACACTTTTAATCAATAGGTGGAGAGAAAAAACCAAGTATTTAACAGATTGATGAGGTACAGAATCTAAATTAAAACCTATAGACAAAGCCAGTTTTTTTCCTGACTCCTGTACGGGTGAATGGCCGTTCACCCCTACCTCCTGACTCCTGACTTATCTAATTTCTATCACACTCAAAACCCATCTATTGCTGCGAGGATACCAAAGATCAGAAATAGAAACCCGCCTACGAAGGTAATTTGACGCTCAGAAATACGTCCTGCAATTAATTTACCACCGATAACAGCGATCGCTGTACATAAACTGTGTCCTAATATTGCACCCACTGTTACACCAATGGGGTTCTGACTGGCTGCTAAGGCAATGGTGGCTATTTGTGTGCGATCGCCCCACTCGGCCATAAATGTTAACACAAAAGCTTCTCCTAAAATTGCCCAGGCTGTTTTTTGCTTTAAATGTGCATCTGCTTCTTCTACTGCTGCTTTTGCTTCTTCTATCACTTCCTGACCCGCAAAAACAGGCATTTTATAAGCATCATAAAGCAGCTTTAAACCAAAGGCAATAAATAAAGTCACTTCGGCATAATGAATATAAACTTTTGGCAACAATGACACCACTTGTCCAAATATTACCGAAAGAATCGTCATTGCTGCTAAGGCTGCTGTCACCCCCATAAATACCAACTTTCGGGAGTGACGCATAGCTAGAATCACAGCGATAAAAAACGTCTTATCACCTAGCTCAGAAATTGTAATTAGTAATAAACCTGCTGTAAATGCTGTTAACACTCTCTCAAACTCCTAAAGGGTCATTTGCCTCTGTGGAGCTTCATGAGAGCTAAAAGACCTCACTGAAGCTCACACATTTTTCCATGTGAACTCAGTGAAGGTCTCGCTTTCAAATACTTAAATTATTTGCCATCTGAACCAGGTTCATCACCAGTATGTTGATTCAGATGTACTGGCTGTTAATATTTTGCCAGGAGCTACTCCCCTTCATTATTAGCCCCAATTATACATTTATCTCAACCAATAGTCAAGAAAATATATCAGGACTGGGAACACTATTTTTTCGCGCTCAGTCTGTAATGACGAATATCTATTTGTAGATATTTAAGGGCTTTTTTTAGAGGATGTTTGAAAAGTATCAGAATTAATCGAGATCCCCCCACTAAATTCCTCAAATTCACCCTTTTTAAGGGGGATTTAGGGGGATCTGCGGGTGTCATATCCCACAGGAAAAAGTTTCAAAACAACCTCTTAATGGCGATCGCTAAATAATCCGGATATCATCTTCATATATTTGTAGAAAGTAATTAGCATCTGCTTTTACTGCTAGAAAGATCGATATATATCTAGTGTTTGATTACAACAATAAAACCCTTAATTTTATACTTCACCGATTCAGAAGTAGGACTAAATATGGCAAATGTTAACCCCTCTCACGCAACAAAGCAACTTCTATGTGGATATTGCGGAATCATTTTTGGTGGCTTTGGATTACATAAATTTATTTTAGGTTACGCACCAGAAGGTTTTATCATGCTAGTTATTTCGGTGATTGGAGGTTCTTTAACCTACGGTTTTACTTTACTAATTATGCAATTAGTAGGTTTAATTGAAGGCATGATCTATTTAAATAAAAATCATGATGAATTTGTTAGTACATACTTTATAAATAAACAAGGTTGGTTCTAAACATTTATTCCCGGATTTCCCACAAGAAATATAGTTAGGAATCAAGAGTTCCGCGAAGACATTCCCCATAATCCTTACCCAAATTAGGTTTCAGACATTTTTGAAATATTATTTTTTGATGCAGTGTAAAAAACCGGAATCTAGATTTTATAAGACTTACGCAGGAGTTACTGAATATCGTATCGCTAAAGCGTTCACGTAGTGTGCCGTAGGCATAAGCTCCGCTAACGCGCAGTGCATACCGCAGAGGACAGGGAGACATAAGAATTTAAGAGTTTTTTTGCGTAAGTCCTATTTTGGAATAAAAAAGCAAATCCTAAGTTAAAATGATCACCTAAAGATTTAAGATGGGAATGCCATCTATTCTTGAGGAGTTGTTTTAGTCATGTCTAATACCAGTGATGCTAATAGCAAAAAAATTGCAGCCGGGATTTGCGCTATTCTTTTGGGAAGTCTCGGTATTCACAAATTTATTCTTGGTTATACAACCCAAGGTGTAATATTACTCCTAGCCACCCTCTTAACCTGCGGGATTGGTGGAGTTGTAACTTGGGTTATCGGGTTAGCGGAAGGTATTATTTACCTGACTAAATCCGATGAAGAATTTTTTAATACTTATGTAGCCAACAAAAAAAATTGGTTTTAATCAGCTAGTGTACAAGTGCTTAAATTATCTTCTCAAATTTTATCGTTTCACGGTAAAGTGGTTCGTTGGGGTATATTAGGATTCTGTAGTACACCCTTGATAGGCAGCTATTTTTATATTCATGGGTATAGAATCAGTTTTTTAGTCTGTCCCATTCGACACTTTACTGGTATTCCCTGTCCTACTTGTGGTATGACTCGCTCTTTTATGGCCGTGGCTCAAGGAGATTGGAATCAAGCATTTATAGAACATTTATTCGGCCCAGTTTTATTTATTAGTTTTGCGATTATAGTAATTCACATATCCTTGGAACTCTTGATAAATCGGCGAATTACAACCTTTTATTCTCGTCTACTCCCATACAGGAAATTACAAATATTCGCACTAGGCAGCCTTTTGGTATATCACGGTTTCCGGTTATACAACCTTTCTCAAAGTTCTGCACTTTATTATGGATTCATTAACTCGCCTTTAGCCCGCATTATCTCTCTATATGGTCTGTAAAATAAATTAGAAATGAACCGCAAAGGACGCAAAGAGCGCGAAGAAGGAAGAAGGAAGAAGGAAGATTTATTTACCCGTCAATCGGTTTTTGACAGACTACTAGATTAAGGATCATCCTCACCATGAAAAAAAAACAACTAATCTGGATAATATTTTTATTGTTGGGTTTTGGATATTACACCACAATGTCGAGTTGGGAACTGAATTATATCGCGAAAATCATAATTGCGATGTTGCCTTTACAAGCTGGCGCTCTGATCTATGTGACCTATGTTAACAAAAAAGCTAAAATTAATACTAAATAATTACTGATATCTAATAAATTTAATATTTTAAATCTTTAGTGATGGGTCTAAATTTCGTTATCTTCAAAGTAGAAACGCTTTTTCTCAGGCGTTTAAATTTCGTCGTGAATCCAAAAACCCATCATGCAACTTCTCCCGAAAACTCAGCTTTCCTTAGAAATTACCCCAACCCAGAAAATTATCTTAGATGTTGGCGGTATGAAGTGCGCTGGGTGTGTGAAAGCAGTAGAAAGACAGCTAACGCAACATCCAGGAGTGAAAAGCGTCTGTGTTAACCTAGCAACAGAGGTGGCAGTCGTAGATGTGGCGGTGGGAGACGTAGATGCAGATACCCTTGCACAAGGATTAACCGCAACGGGCTTTCCTAGCCAAATCCGCACAGCGAAAGGTAAAGTTGCAGAAGAAAAATCTGATCATGCTGCAAAAGTGCGCCAAGAGATGGTGACGGCAATTAGACAGTTAGTAATTGCTGGTGTATTGCTGTTATTGTCAGGAATTGGTCATTTTGGTGGCTCAAATTTGCCAATTTTAAATAATATCTGGTTTCACTGTGGACTAGCAACGATCGCTCTGTTGATTCCTGGTCGTCCAATTTTAGTAGATGGGTGGTTAGGTTGCCGCAGAGGTGCGCCTAATATGAACACTTTGGTTAGTCTGGGAACTCTTACAGCCTATACTACCAGTTTAGTCGCCTTGTTTTTCCCTGGTACTGGTTGGGAATGCTTTTTTGATGAACCAGTAATGATGCTGGGTTTTATTTTGTTGGGGCGGACTTTAGAAAAGCAAGCTAGAGGTCGTGCTGCTGCCGCTTTTAGGCAGTTGTTAGCTCTTCAACCCCAAACCGCCAAATTGATCGCTAACCCAGACTCAGAGCAGTTAGGGACGGATATTATTGAGATTCCTGCCGAACAGGTGCGGGTCGGTGAGTGGTTACAGGTGCTACCAGGAGACAAAATTCCCGTTGATGGTGAGGTGCGTTTTGGACAAACAACGGTGGATGAGTCGATGTTGACTGGGGAATCAGTACCAGTAATTAAGCAAAGAGGAGATGTTGTCACGGCTGGAACGATTAACCAAACGGGAGCGATCGCTATTCAAGCCATCCGTACAGGAGATGATACAACTTTAGCCCACATTGTCGCCTTGGTGGAAACTGCCCAAACTCGCAAAGCCCCAGTCCAGAAGTTAGCGGATACGGTATCAGGTTATTTTACCTACGGCGTATTAACAGCAGCTTTATTAACCTTTGTTTTTTGGTACTTTTTTGGTACACAAGTTTGGACAGAAGTTAGTACAGCCAGTGTTGCCAGTGGGATGGAAATGATGGGACACTCGGCAGTCACGACAAATCACTCACCCCTGTTAATTAGTTTAAAATTAGCGATCGCTGTGATGGTAGTCGCCTGTCCCTGTGCTTTAGGACTAGCAACTCCTACAGCCATTCTTGTTGGTACAGCCTTGGGTGCAGAACGGGGACTGTTAATTAAAGGTGGTGACGTTTTAGAAAAGGTACATCAGCTAAACACGATAGTTTTTGATAAAACAGGCACTCTTACCACAGGTAACGCCACTGTCACAGATTGTTTTTTACTTCCAAATCAAGAGCATATTTCCCCCGATTCCCTGCTCCAACTAGCCGCAGCCGTTGAAAGTGGAACACATCACCCCCTATCTACAGCAATTCGCCAAGCAGCCCAGGGGCAAAATTTAGCTATTGCCAACGCCGTAGATTTTCACACCGAGCCGGGAATGGGTGTATCTGCGGTGGTAGAAGGTGCAATAGTGCTATTGGGGAATTGGGAATGGTTGAATTGCCATGGAATTACTATCAGTGAAACCGCCCAAGAGCAAGCCCACAGATTAGCCAGCGAGGGGAAAACTGTTGTCGGTGTCGCTGTTGATGGCAATTTAGCCGGATTAATTGCTGTCAGTGATACTCTGAGAATAGATGCTAAAACTACCGTAGACAAATTGCGGCAAATGGGGTTAAGGGTAATGATATTGAGTGGCGATCGCCCGGAAGCTGCTAGTGCGATCGCTCAACAACTAGGACTAGATAGCACAGATGTCATGGCCGGTATCCCACCGTCCAAAAAAGCACAAGCCATAGAATCTCTTCAAAACAACAGCAATCAGCCCTCAATCGTCGCCATGGTAGGCGATGGAATTAATGATGCTCCGGCTCTATCCCAGGCAGATGTAGGAATTGCTTTACGCTCCGGCACAGACGTGGCCATGGAAACAGCCGAAATTGTCTTAATGCGAGATTACCTCAGTGATGTCGTTGAATCCATTCAGCTAAGTCGTGCCACTTTCAACAAGATTCGACAAAATTTATTCTGGGCTTTTGCGTATAATACCATTGGTATCCCCTTAGCTGCGGGCGTATTATTACCCAAATTTGGTTTTGTCCTCAGTCCATCCAGTGCCGCCGCTTTGATGGCTTTTAGTTCAGTTAGTGTCGTAACTAACTCCATTTTATTAAGGCAATTTACCCGATAAATCAAGATATTTGCCTTGAATTGCATTGTTTTTAGGTTAATGCCTAGATTAGGTTTCAGGGTGAATTTACTGTTTATTCAAGTATCGTAGATATTATACATTTGGGAACAAAAGTAGCATAATTATATTGTCATAATGTACCAGTTTCATCTATAATTTTGACACCGTTTAATTCTGAATTAAACACGAGGGGGCATCAGTGTGGTAAAAAAATAATAATCCCAGAATATTGATTCATTAAATTTCAAACAAATTGAGTAAGTATTTATCAATGTCAGCAGAACCCCAAGAAAACCATCTATTGATTATTGAAGATGATCAGGGGCGCAAAGAATTTCCTCTGAGTAATCCAGTATATTCAATTGGTAGAGACCGTAATTGCAACATTCGCCTAATGTCGCAGTTTGTCTCCCGCCACCATGCCACCTTAGTAAGATTACCTCGACCAAACAATAATAATAACTATTATTACCGAATTGTAGATGGTGATGCCAAAGGCAAAGCCAGTTCCAACGGCTTAATGATTAACGGACGGAAAATACCCGCTCATGACCTCAAAAATGAAGATGAGATAGTTTTCGGTCCCCAAGTACGTGCTATTTATTATTTCCTAGAAAATACTGAGCATTTAGGTCAAACTGATGCTAGTGAGTATGATATTACATTAATCAACCCTGGCATGACAGACGATTTCGATGAATAAAAATGATCATTGGCATAAGGCAGGAGGCAGGGGGGCGTATTGCAATACGCCTCTACTTTGGTTTTATTGTTCTTGAGTGCAATTAATTTCACTCGACTACTTATCCTACAAAACTTTCAATTAGATGCCAATTTCGGTTCTGTTCAATTGCTTGTTTAACAAATTCAAACACTTGTTGGCAATGATTATGTAGTTGAAGTGGTAATTCTTCATTTTTGATCACAATACTGATGCGAGTTTCCGTCTCCGTAGCCGTTGATTTATCAATCAATACCTCCACCGCAACTAATTTAGAAAAAGTAACATGACCAGGAATTTCACGAGCCATAATGTAGTCAGATGTGTAGTATTGAACATCCAACTGACAGTCTTCTAAGAGTTCTATAATTAAACCCTGAAGATGTTCAATGGAAACCGAAACGATAAATGAACAGGTATAGCGAGCCATAATAGCCCCACGTCTTGCAACAATCAATCCATCCTATAATACCTAAGCATTTAAAAATTAAATTGTTAAAAATTCATGGAAAGTTGATGAAAAAGGCTAAAATAGTGGTTTGATTGAGGTAAACAATGAAAATAGCAATTACTGGAGCAACGGGTTTTATCGGGAGTCATTTAGTAAATAAACTTAATAAACAAGGGCATGAACTGGTTATATTAACGCGGAATACTAACTTTGCCCAAAAGGTTTTTCCCAGACAAGCTTTCCCAAATTTAGAAATTATAGCCTATACTCCTGGTGTTTCTGGTTCTTGGCAAGATGCCCTTACAGGTTGTGATGCTGTGGTGAATTTAGCGGGAGAACCTATTGCTGAAGCACGTTGGACACCAGAACATAAACAGGACATTCTCAACAGTCGCAAACTCGGTACAGAGAAAATAGTGGAAGCTATAACCAAGGCTAATCCCCGTCCCCAAGTTTTAGTTAACGCTTCGGCTATTGGCTACTATGGCACAAGTGAAACTGCTATTTTTGATGAAACTAGCCCTTCTGGTGAAGATTTTTTGGCACAAGTCTGTCAAGAATGGGAGGCGGAAGCTAGTAAGGTGAGAGACGCTGGTGTGCGTTTAGTAATTTTGCGTTTTGGTATTGTTTTAGGAAATGGTGGTGCTTTAGGCAAAATGATTACTCCCTTTAAACTTTTTGCAGGTGGACCAATTGGTAGTGGTCGGCAATGGTTTTCATGGATTCACTTGGAAGATATAGTAAATTTAATTATCCAAGCTTTAACTAATTCTGAAATGGCAGGTGTGTTTAATGCTACCGCGCCTAATCCTGTGCGAATGACAGATTTGAGTACAATTATGGGACAGGTCATGAATCGTCCTTCTTGGTTGCCTGTGCCGTCTTTTGCCATAGAAGCTATATTAGGAGAGGGGGCAATAGTTGTTTTACAAGGGCAACAAGTCTTACCTAAACGCACTTTAGCCGCAGGTTTTGAGTATCAGTATCCAAATTTGCCCTCTGCACTTGAGCAAATCCTGACATAAACTTATAGTTTTTGAGAGCGATCGCTGTTAAAAGCTGTTAAAAATGGTAAAATAAAAAAACTATTTTGCAATTGCCAGCAGTGAAATACAGTCTGCATGAAAGTTTTAACTCTTTCACAAAGTCAGTACAGCAATTTGGTCATTCTTTAAAAGAAACAGTAACTCAAACAACTGATAAAGTTTCAACGGCTATAGTTCAAGCTAAAGATTCCTTAGAACATAGTTTAAAAACTGCTGAAAATATCCAAAAGACGACATCAACAGCAATTGAAACAGTAATTACTAATTCTGTAGAAGATTTTTTGGCACAACATCCCATATCTTTACATTTATTGCAAATAATGGGTTGGTCAATTAATCACCCAATTATTAGTTTAGTAATTTTGCTGTTTATTATTGCTCTACTTTGGAGTATAATTAAAGGAATTGTCCGATTGATTGAAACAGTTAGTTGGTCAATATTAAAAATTCCATTTCAACTAATTAAATCTGGATTTTTGTTTTTGATAAAACTTGGTAATTTCGCTATTCATAAAATAATTAATAACAAAAATTCCCCTTTTATTTCCACAATCACTCCCATTAGTGCAATTACAAATTATCCAACTAAACAGCAACGTTTGGCAGAAATTAGTATTCGCTTAGAAGCCATTCAAAAAGAACAACAACAACTTTTACAAGAAGCAGCTAATTTAATTACCACTGAAACAACAGATATTCAATTAAACAAGATCATTATTAATTCTAACGTTCAGGAGACATCTGTTTAATAATTTCATCATCCTTGCCAGTTACATATTGAGCAAAGCGTTTTGCTAAAGTTGGCACAAATACAAAAGCACTGCTAAAACCTGAAAATATATGAAGTCCTTCAAACCCTGGAATAGTACCAATTAGAGGTAACTTATCTCTACTAAATCCAACCAAACAATGATGATAACTACCCGGTAAGCTTCCCAAATCTGGCAATATTTGACTGATACTTTTTCGTAACCATATTTCACTTTCGGTTGAATTAATTTTAGCTTGAGGATTTGTAGAAATACGACTAATTTGACCTAAACGCAAACTACCATCTAAGAATTGTACCGCACCTGCATCGAGAATTGGCGTTAATATTTCTTGATCTGATTGATTCCACAATTCATCAATTTCTGTAGATTTTGTTTCTAATTGAAATCGTTGTAAATTAGCTGGTGTAACTAAAGTGTTTAATCGCAAATTAACCGATGGAATTTCAATAACCTCTGCATGAGAAAAATACATTTTGATGGAAACACCCGCAGATTTTAGAAGTTTACGGCTAAATCCACCGGCACAAATTACAATATTTTTACTGTGAAAAGTGGCTATATTTGTTTTCACACCTGTAAATTTTCTAGGAGAGGAAGAAGTCAATTCTAAAACTTGCGCGATTTCCATTTCTCCCCCCAATCGCAGCATAGCTTGAATGTATGCTTGTGTGGTTTTTTCTGGGTGAATATGGCCATGTTTGACCGTTAAAGCACCAGATATCACTTCTGGATTTAGTAGAGGTTCTAATTCACAAGCTTCTTTAACTGTGAGTAGACGGGGAGGAATAGCGACTTGTGCGTAGGATGCAGCAGCCGTTTCTGGGTTACAATTAGCGGGTATGGTTAGGAGTAAATCTAATTCCCGGTACTGAGTATCAGCTTCTAATTCTTGAGATAGATTTGGGTAAAGAGCGATCGCTTCCTGGCATAATTGTTTTGTAATTGGTGTTATCCCTGACCAATAGGAAATTCCGCCATAACTATAGCGAGTGGCGTTTTCGGGTATGGTGTATTGTTCCAGCAACAATACAGAAAAGCCTGTTTTAGCTAGTTCATAGCCCAGTGTAGCCCCGGTAATTCCACCACCAACCACAATCCAGTCGTAGGTTTTCATATATTTAACGTAAGTTGCTAGTTAGATGAAATAAGGTGCGTCAGAAACTTAAAATTAGTCATTTTAGCCTAAATTATTCCGTCTGACGCACCCTACAGACTATAAAATATCCGAAAAATTAATAACTAGCAACTTGAGTTATTTAGCTGTAGGATTTATTCATGAATATTCGTGGTGAAAGTATACTGCGTGGCGTGTCACCTGCGATAAAGTAAAATTAATTTTGCAGGCTTTACACAATGACTGGTTTTAAATCATTTATTTTTTAGAAGGTTCTAATTACTTTTCATCCCAATAAAAACGATAAAATAAATATTCATTTTTAAAGGAATGATCATCGGTAACATGATGAATCCATTTTTCATCAATTAATCTTTGTCCAAGACGAATGGCATTTTCTTGAGATAATTGTAAAGATTCCATCAACCAAATTACTGCTTCATTTCCTATAAAACAACGTGGATAAATTTTAAGTTTATACCGACGATCCTCAATTTTAATGCCTCCGACGTTACGCATTTTAGCTACTAATTGTTCTAAATCAATTTCAGAAATAGGAATTTCCTGGGGTTGTTCAACTTTAATTTGAGCTTGGTTAGTTTGTTGCCAAATTACATAATTTTCATTTTCTTCAACTAAAATTACTAAAAAACGTCCTTTATTTTCTAAAGAAACAAACTTTGCTTTTTCAACTGCATCTAGTCTTTGCTCTTTAGGAAAAGAGTACACCTTTATAAATAACATATCTCGATAAGACATTCCATCTATAGTTTGTAACTCATCATCTATAGTATAAGTAAGTTGACAATATTGAACTTGATCAGCAGTAATTAAGAGCATATAAATTTAACCTCCACTTAACATTTGAGATGGTATTTTCAAAAGATTATGTTAGTATAATGCGTACTATAGCAAGGAACAGGGAACAGGGAACAGAGTAGAAAGTCTTGTATGGATTCCGCCGATCATGTTCTATCTGATTCAAACGCATACCGCTGTTAGACATCTCCGAAAACGGTCAAACTCCTACAATGAATACTTTTTGGCAAGCGATCGCTAACCGCAAATATCCTCACATTCTACGCTAAAATATTACAATTTATAGCTGAAAGGAAGCCGTCAAAGCTACTGCTAAAGCATCTGCCGCATCATCTGGTCGGGGAATTTCGTCTAAATCCAATTCCCGTGCCACTGCCTCTTGCACTTCTGCCTTATCTGCATTACCATAATTTGTCAATGCTTGCTTAATTTGTGCTGGGGTAAATTCCACATAAGGAAGGCGGCACTGACCTAAAACCAAAACAAGTACACCCCGTGCTTGCGCTACGACAATAGTATTAGACATACGATAGAAGAATAATTTTTCAATTGCTACCAAGTCCGGTTTAAACTCCTCCATCAGGGTGTGTAAGTCGTCAAATAAAATACATAGACGCTGTTCCATTTCCATATCTGCCGAAGTTTTAATAACACCAAAATCTAGCATTTTGATGGTTGTATTTTGTCCTTTAGCTGAACTTTGTTGCCAAGTAATTACTCCAAATCCTAGTGTTGCTAGTCCTGGATCTATTCCTAAAATTCGTTTTTCCATCAAATTTACTTTGACCAATAATTCCTGGATGGTAGAACCTTCTAGATTGATTCTACAGATCAATCTAAAATCTTTAGCAAGGGTGAAGGGCAGCGGGCAGCGGGCAGGGGGCAGGGGGCAGGAAGAGAGAAAGAATACTTTTTCCCTATTCCCTATTCCCTATTCCCTATTCCCTATTCCCTGTTCCCTGTTCCCTGCTATAAAAAACAAACCTAATTAGTTTGGTGCTAAATGACAATTAACCGTATATTTTTTCACTCAAAAGCTAAGATTCTCTATTGGTATAACTGGGAATACTGGTAATTTTCAGGATTGGTTCCAAATATGAAGGAATTGAAAAATATCATAGTTTCACCCTTGGGATTGAACCAGGTGGTGTAAAGTTTCTGTTAAACATTGTTTCTCCTCTTCCAATTTAGGTATGTCAATCGGTTTTTTTAGACAAGCCCTCGATGCCCTGCAAATAGAGTCACACAGTCGCACTTCCCATCGGGTTAACCAGTGGTTTAAGTGGTTATCCCCTGGATTATCTGTAAAACGGTGGCTGCTAATTAGTGTGGGTGGTGTAATTTTGGCAAGTTTGGGGTTGGCTATATGGATAAAGCTGACCCCGATTTTTTGGGCATTGGAGTTTTTGAGGGGTTTATTGGGAGTTTTGACTAACATTTTACCTAACTATATCAGCGGCCCTTTGGTTTTATTGTTAGGGGTTTTATTAGTATTGTGGGGACAATCCCGCACAGTCGGTTCGATTACTGAGGTACTAAGACCACAAGGTAATGAGGAGGAACTGATAGATGTTTTGTTAGCCCATCGCCGTTTGTACCGAGGACCGAAAATGGTGGTAATTGGTGGTGGAACAGGACTTTCGACCTTACTGCGGGGACTCAAAGCCTATAGTGCTAATATTACAGCAATTGTGACGGTAGCTGATGATGGTGGTTCTTCGGGGCGGTTGCGTCAAGAATTTGGGGTATTGCCTCCAGGAGATATTCGTAATTGTTTAGCGGCACTGGCAGATGAAGAAAAGTTACTGACAGAATTGTTTCAATATCGTTTTCGGGCTGGGGATGGTTTGACTGGTCATAGTTTTGGTAATTTGTTTTTAACTGCTATGTCGGATATTACTGGAGACTTAGAAAGGGCAGTTTCTGCTAGTTCTAAAGTTTTAGCAGTTAGAGGACAGGTGCTACCTGCAACTTTGAGTGATGTACGGCTTTGGGCAGAATTGGCTGATGGACGAAGGATTGAGGGTGAGTCTAATATTTCTCTGGCTGGTGGGAAAATTGAGAAAATTGGTTGTATTCCAGATCGTCCTCCAGCTTTACCGGCGGTGATTAAGGCGATTCAAGAAGCTGATTATATTATTATTGGTCCTGGGAGTCTTTATACGAGTGTTATTCCTAATTTGTTAGTACCAGAAATTGCGGATGCGATCGCTGCTACGACAATACCTCGGATCTACATCTGTAATATTATGACCCAACCGGGAGAAACTGAGGGTTACACCGTTGCCCAACACATCCAAGCAATTGATCAGGTTTGCGGTGGACGCAGGTTATTTGATGCGGTATTGGTACATAAAAAAACACCCTCTGCCCAAGCCCTAATTCGCTATGCTCAACAAAATTCCCATCCGGTATTCTTAGATCGGGAAGCTGTTAGTCAGCTAGGAAGAAGGATTGTCCCGGCTAATATAATCTATGAAGATGAAGTTGGTGCTGTTCGTCATGACCCGCAAAAATTAGCTAAGGTCTTGTTACGCTGGTACAGTGGCGCTCATCATGGTAAGGGAAATAAAAATTCAAAATGAATTTGTTTCGCGCCAAGTTGCAATCGCCCTTTTCTGCGAAACGCATTGTCTCTGTTCCCTGTTCCCTCTTCCCTCTTACAAGCCGACTTTTTTAATAATGAAATTTTTTCTGGCTGATCAACAAAAAACTTTTAATTTAGGCTTGATTTTGGGTGAATCTTTACCTGCTGGTAGTGTAATTTTATTGGCAGGTGAGTTAGGGGCTGGTAAAACTACTTTGGTTCAAGGTATTGGTCAGGGGTTAGGTATTACTGATCCTATTGTGAGTCCTACTTTTACTTTAATTAATGAATACCTGGAAGGACGACTTCCTCTTTATCATCTGGATTTATACCGTCTAGAAGTTGAGGAAGTCAAAGGGTTGAATTTAGAAACCTATTGGGAACCCATGGAAGTCACACTAGGAATTGTGGCAATTGAGTGGGCCGAGAGAATGCTCTATAAACCAGATAGTTATCTCAATGTGACTTTAACCTATGGGGCAGCAGGCGATCGCCAAGCGGAAATTACCTGCTATAATTGCAATCTACCAAAGGCTCTAATTGAAAGTTAAAGCTTGACCCCTAACTTCTGTATTGACCCTTCCTTTGTCAAAAACCACTTCCCCTCCAACAATGGTTGTCACAGGCCAGCCAGTTAGATTCCAACCTTCAAAGGGACTCCAACCACATTTGGTTAAGAGTTCTTCACGCAAAACTGGGCGATAGGTGTTTAAATCTACCAACACTAAATCAGCATCATAACCAGGGGTAATTTCTCCTTTATTGGGAATACCATAGGCTACAGCCACGGCTTTAGACATCCAGTGAACGACTTGGGCAACGGTACACTTTCCTTCCATAGCCGCAGTTAACATTAAAGGTAGGGAAGTTTCTACCCCAGGCATTCCCGAAGGGGTGTTAGGATAGGGTTGGGCTTTTTCTGCTAAAGTATGGGGTGCATGGTCGGTGGCGATAAAGTCAATTACTCCATCTCGTAAAGCTTGCCAGAGAACTTCGTTATCATGGAGCGATCGCAGCGGTGGATTCATCTGCGCCAAACTACCAACCTGTTGATATGCACTCGTATTTAACAATAAATGCTGGGGTGTCACCTCCGCCGTTACCCAACTTGGTTTCTCTTTTCTCAATAAATCGGCTTCTAACGCCGTTGATAAATGGAGAATATGCAGACGACGTTGATATTTTTTAGATAATTTTAATGCCAGTTGGGTAGCTAACAACGCCGCTTGAGGATCCTGAATTTCCGAATGAATCGCCGGATCTTCAATCCCCGCAAACTCTAGACGACGTTGATTGATTCTTTGTTGATCTTCGGCATGAACAGCAATCAACCGACTACCTTGGGCAAAAATTTGTTCCAATAAAGTCTCTTCCCCAACAAGTAACTGACCGTGCATCGACCCCATAAAAATCTTAATTCCCGGTGTTGGTTCAGCTAAAAGTAAATCAGGGAGATTTTCTGGCGTAGCCCCAATAAAAAAGCCATAATTAACTAAGGACTTATGGGAGGCACGTTCTAACTTATCATTCAACGCTGACTGATTAATTGTCAAAGGTCGTGTATTGGGCATTTCTAAAAAAGAGGTGACACCTCCCTTAGCGCAAGCACAACTAGCAGTAAACAAGTCTTCCTTATGTTCCAATCCTGGTTCCCGGAAATGCACCTGCGGATCAATTACTCCCGGCAACAAAGTTAAACCTTGTGCGTCAATTTCTTGAATGGCCGTGTCATGAGCAATATTTGATGCTACTTCAACTATCTTTCCTGCATCGGTTAGCACATCCCCAATCATCAACTCACCGTTGGGTTGAATAATCTGAGCTTGACGAATCAGTAATTTTTTTGGCAATGACATGGTTTTAAGTATAAAATAGGGTGTGATTGAGATTAAATCTAGTAGCTCACCCAATGGACAATTCTTACTGCGTGTAAAAAAAAGGTGATATTCAATTTATGACTCATTCTATCCAGAAATTACTTTTGTTCAGATTAAGAAATTAAAATCTCTTTGTGTGAGTAATTATTGGCACAACAGGACAAAAATCAAACAAGCAATAATTCAGAACTAACTAAAAGTTATAATATCAACCTTTGAACTTTTAATTTTACGGGGGTATTGATATAGGTTGGCCTAAATAACCCAATATTACAAATCTATGAAAAGCTTACGCTGTATTAGTTTTGACCTTTAACTTTTGACTTTTGCCCTGCGGCACTAGACCATCTTAATTAAATTCTAAGTAATTTCATGCGAAATCAAGTGTCTGATAACAACTCTAGCCAACAACCTGATAATTCCTGGATTATAGAATTAAGTAAAACTATTTTCCTCAGTATTTTCCTAGCGCTGGGAATCCGTACTTTTGTAGCTGAGGCACGTTGGATTCCTTCTGGTTCAATGGAACCTACGCTCCATGGTACACCAAACCAATGGGAAGCAGATAAGATTATTGTTGATAAAGTAAAGTATAAATTTGCTACGCCACAACGGGGAGATATAGTAGTATTTTCACCGACTGAGGAACTCAAGAAAGAACAATACCATGATGCTTTTATTAAGCGTATAGTTGGTTTACCGGGAGAAAAGGTAGAACTCAGAAATGGCAAAGTTTATATTAACAGCAAACCCTTGGCAGAAAACAAATATCTATCCCCCTCTCAGGTTACAGTTATAGATGTGTGTACATCAGGGCAGCAACCGCCTTACTTAGCTAAACCCGAAACTATTCCAGATAATTCTTACTTGGTGTTAGGTGACAATCGCAACAGTAGTTATGATGGTCGTTGTTGGGGTGTAGTTCCCCGTAATAATATTATTGGTCGTGCCATAGTTCGTTTCTGGCCATTGAATAATATTGGCACAATAGATAGGTGATTGGTGATTGGTGATTGGGAACAAGATTTATTTTTACAAAATGCAGATGATATGTATGAAGAAAATTCCTTAGTTTCAGGCTTTTGGGATTGTATATTAATGCGGTGCGTCAGATATACAAAATCTGTTAGATGGTAACCGTTCAGGGGGTGTAAAGAAAACGAAAAACAACCCCCAAAATCAAGCAATAAAATTAAACAGCTTTCAACAAGTCAGAATCTAGTATGTTAATTCTGTGTATTTTTGGAGACCACATTCAGCAGGTAAAATCAGAAAAAAAGTATTTTAATCTAAGTGGAGTGAAGGTAGCTAAAATGAAAACAAAACTACAAGTAGATGTTAAAGATATTGACCATTTAGGGATAATAGCGGGAATTATAGATGAAATAGGCAGGGTCGGCGTATTCATCCTTTGCTAATTTATCGTAGAGTTCATTAAAAGCGTCAGATATGTACTTGAGGAAAATTAACCCTAAGACAACGTGCTTATACTCAGCAGCATCTAAGTGACCCCGTAGCTTATCCGCAGCTTGCCATAATTTCTCTTCAAAACCCAATTTGGTGCTACTACTATTTGATTTAGTCTGTTTGGTTGCCACTTAGTTGTTTACCCTTTACTTCCCGAAATACTTCTCTAACAACCTTTTCGCCTGTTCCCGAATTTACTCTTCATTCTTGTTAATTAAAACATACCATCAAACAAAACAGTAATCTACCCTTCGCTATTAATCTTGATCTGTAAACCTGGATTACTTGAGTAAAGGTTGTTGGGAAATATCCTCTAAATCTACAGACTTGAGTAAGGAACGCCAATAAGCAATGAGTTTCAAGTTTTGGGGGGATTCCCAGCGTAATTGAGCTAAGGTGGAAATTGCTTCTACCCAAATTCCGTTTTTGGCATAAATTACAGATGCTTGTAGAGGATTAGCGGATTTGAGTTCGGATATCAGTTTTGTAGAAGATTCAACCCGTTTCACAATTCCACTAATATAAATTCCTATAGAGGGGTCATCAGCATTACAATATATGTCAAATCTCCACAGATAATCTTTACCTACTTCTAAAACAATATTTTCTGGCAGATTGATTTCCATGATTCCCTCTATGGCTTCACCATGCAAGCTATCAGATATGGCAATTTTTGTTTGATAAATTATCTCATCAGTTTCAAAGGCAATCAAACTAAATTCAGCCTCAAGTTTTCCATCTGGTGAATCAATATATTGTTTTTCTATCTTTGGCAGATGAACAAAAAACCCCGGACTAGAAGACACAGTTAATGATGGAGTATTATTCGGTACGATCGCCAACAATTTTTTTGCTTGACGACATCCACAGCGACACCCCGCATAATTTCTTTCTTGTCGTCGCAATCGGTAAATTTCATGTACAACTGTTTGATCCAGTCTCTGAAACTTTATCTGTGCCTGAACAGGTGTAGACATTAAAGAAATTGCCAACAATGTCAAACCAATATATTTTTGCATTATGGATCTCCTAGATTAGTTATATAAAAATGGATTTACGCCCACCATAGGCGATCGCCTACTGCCGTTTTTCCCCTAAGAATTTTTCTGACAGAGTTTTAAACGTCTTGAGTTTGGACAATTTGAAAATATTGGTATTTTATTATTTGTACGCTAAAATCCTACACTTTAAACTTTTCTCTGGTTTTGCTGCTGTAATTTGTGCATATGGTTAAATAAAGACCAGCAATATTCCTCTGGTAATCCGCAGGTAATCGCACCCCGTAACACAACGTTAAAATACCAATCGTTGGGCGCTGCTTCTTCTGTTAACTTGTTCACTACTACATAGGTACGAACATTGTTGTATATTTTGTCTTGACAGTGAATGTCTACTAATTCCTGTCGATAGAGTCCATAGGAGACACCCTCACGTTTATCCAGGTATTCACTTAGTCGCCAAGGTAGTTGATAAAGTACACCTTTGACAGTAGCTTGAGAATCAGCTACAACGTCCAAAACTCCACATTTGCGGTTGGGAGAATAGAGATAAAACCCCAGTCGATATGCTTTTAATACTCCAGGTGCGATAACGTAAGGATGGGTATTTTCACCGAGCGATCGCTTTAAATCAACTGGACACATACAAGAACCATAAGCAAAATAATAAAACATCGGCTCTTTTTGTAGCGAATGTTGCAGTTTACACTCTAGGGTTACAGGATTATGAGATTGTACCCAACTGTGGTGTGAGTGTCCACTTTGATTAGTCATCTATCCCTGGAAGTATTTATGACGAAATTAATTATATCATTGAATTTAAAATAAAAACTGTATCCCGATAGACTTACCGGAGATTGTATTAACAGCTAAATATAACCCTTGATTTAACTAGGCACTAAGTGGCCTTTGTTCTATCAGAGGGACTTCAAATCTAATTGTACTAGCTGCCCAGTTCTTTAAATCAGGTGCAAGCCAGACTAACTTACTTAAAATTTCATCGTTGATCCATAATACTATGGGGAAGTGAAAATTCTTGCGAAACTCGTCTCGCATCACATTGGTGCTGATGATCAATTGATTGATCTCTTCTACAGATTCTAAACCGCGAATCATCAAAGTCTCTGGTTGAGAATCACCAAGTACATTCTCAATGGTGGTATAAAGGGTTTGAGTCTCTGGTGAAAGGGTAATTTCTTGAATGTCTGTGGATAGGGATTCTTTTAATAAATTCAGTATTTGCTGTTGTCTTTGAAGGGAATTGCAACAAGCTAATACTAATGAAAATTCGCCAGCAGAAACCCGAATACCCCTTTCTAGCCTTTGAGCGGGTATTGTATTATTTAGATTGCTTTCTTGAAAATTAATTAAGGATGTCATTCAAAATCCTGTACCTTTTTGAAGAATAATGAAGGAAAATTAGGGTAGTCTTGTCTAGTATTATAGTGCCTAAAGTAAAAAGTTCCTGCACGTGAGTAGATATAAAAAAAATAAATCTTACAATATCCATAGTCAATATTAACAAAATCGTGGAATAGAATATGCGTCAAAGCAAAAAGTCGGGGGTACTGGTGGTGATGGGTATCCTGATGGCCTTAATTGTGGTGATGATCTCTTTACCCTTAAATGCTCAAACAAACATGACTTCTGAGTTAAGGGGAGCATGGTTGACAAATATTGATAGTGATGTTTTATTTGAGAGCGATCGCCTGAAACGATCCCTACAAACTTTACAAAAACTCAACTTTAACACCGTCTATCCCACAGTCTGGAATTGGGGTTACACACTGTATCCCAGCAAAGTTGCGTCCAAGGTAATTGGGAGAGCGATCGATCCCACCCCCGGCTTGAAAGGACGAGATATGTTGAAAGAAACGGTGATTGAGGGACATAAACAGGGGTTAAAAGTCATTCCTTGGTTTGAATTTGGCTTTATGGCTCCTGCTGATTCTCTTTTAGCCAAAAATCGCCCCTATTGGCTCACCAATCGCAGCGACGGAACGCGAATAGTTAAAGAAGGGACACATAACCGAGTTTGGTTAAGTCCTTTTCGTCCTGATGTGCAAAGATTTATCCAAGACTTAATTGTAGAAATCGTCAAGAACTATGATATTGATGGGATTCAATTTGATGACCATTTTGGTTTACCCTCAGAGTTAGGGTATGATCCTTACACTGTGTCCCTCTACAAAAAAGAACATAGAGGCAAAGCACCATCCAAAAACCCCAAAGATCCAGAATGGGTACGTTGGAGAGCGAACAAAATCACGGGTTTCATGAAGCGAGTATTTACAGCTATCAAAGCCACTAAAAAGAACTGTATAGTTTCCGTCGCACCCAATCCCCAGCGATTCTCTTATGAATACTTTTTAGCAGATTGGCAAAGATGGGAACGAATGGGATTAATTGAAGATTTGGTTGTGCAGATATATCGTGATGATTTGAATGTGTTTGTTAAAGAATTAGAGTATCCAGAAGTGAAAGCCGCTAAAAGTCATATTCCTGTGAGTATTGGTATTTTAACGGGGTTAAAAAATCGCTCTGTACCGATGCAGCAAATTCAGACACAAGTACAAAAAGTGCGCGATCGCAATTTTGCGGGAGTTTCCTTCTTCTTCTACGAAACCCTCTGGAACATGAGTAAAGAAACACCTTTAGATCGTCAAGCAGGTTTTGAGCAAATTTTCCCAACACCGGCGGGTTATCCCAACATACTTACCGGATGGAAACCTTGAGAAAATATGGCAAAATATATGAAGAAAGGTAAAAATTCATTACAAAATAAAATCAATGGGAATATTTGGATTTGGTAAAAAGCTGGCTATACCCACCCCTGATCAAGCTTTACCAGGAAGAACGGAAATCATGCCAGTACCCGGTCAACATTATGTTAATAGCAACCCCCTCAAACCACCTTTTCCCCCAGGTTTAGAAACTGCTATGTTTGGTTTAGGTTGTTTTTGGGGCGCTGAACGTAAATTTTGGCAAATAGAAGGAGTTTACACCACCGCAGTTGGTTATGCTGCTGGTTACACACCCAACCCCACCTATCAAGAGGTATGCACCGGGTTAACTGGTCATAATGAAGTAGTGTTAGTTGTCTTTGATCCCCTGGTAGTTAGTTATTCCCAACTGTTAAAAGTGTTTTGGGAAAGCCATAACCCCACCCAAGGAATGCGTCAAGGGAATGATTCTGGTACTCAATACCGTTCGGGAATCTACGTTTATTCAGATAATCAAAGACAGTTAGCAGAATCCACAAAAGAGACTTATCAGCAAGCCTTAGATAAAGCAGGATATAGCAAGATTACCACAGAGATCTTAGATGCACCTGAATTTTACTATGCTGAAGGTTATCACCAACAATATTTAGCCAAAAACCCTGGGGGGTATTGTGGTTTAGGTGGTACTAATGTTGCTTGTCCTGTGGGTGTTCTAGAATCGCAAGTTAGCGGTTAATAAAAACAGGGTTTCTCCATTAGATATCTCCAGCAAAAAAATGTAGAGACGTTCCATGGAACGTCTCTACATAATTAAGAATATTAATTTATTTCCCGTAGAACTGATTTCCTTTTTCCTTTTGCATTAGGGCTTTAATTCTCCTTCCTATCTCAAAATCAGTGAACTAACAGATAACACTTCATCCCTAACCTGCGAGTGAGGAGGGGAATTAGATTTTTGTTGAAATCCTGTTTTTAGAAATAACAATTATCTCTGGTTTCAGTGGATATTCATAAAACCCTGATAGCAAAATATATTACATCCTATTGCCTCTAGTCCACCATATATGGTAATTTTGTGGAGTGCTTTTAAGAGGGTGTTTGAAAAGTCTAATTTATACAGCCCTAGCGACTAGAAGTCGCGGCTACACAGTCGAAACCCACCTGCGTGGGTTTTTAAACCTTAATTTTGTGTTAGTCCACGGAGGTGGACTTTGCTTGTGTAGTAGCGATTTATAATCGCCCGAAACTTTTCAAACATCCTCTAGGGGCAACATAAAGCATTGGTGTAAACTTAGTTAGCAACTATAGATTCACCCAACCTCAAAAACAAACCCTAGATAAAATCTAACCTTAACCCGGATATAACCTGAATACAATCTATTTCTACTATCTTTTGTAACGAGAATTAACAACGGTGTCAACTCTGATCACAAATAATATGAATCCAGTTCTGCAATTGGGCGATCGCACACTTTCGTCCGGCGAAGTCCTGCAACTACTAGCAGAACATCGGTTAATGCCACTCTTAATCAAAGAAATTGTCATTGATCAAGCGATCGCCCCCATCGAAACCACACCAGAAGAAGAACAACAGGCCTGTGAACAACTAGCCCAACAATATCAGTCAGCTAAAGAGCAAGGACTAAGTTCCGAAGAACTAAACATCATGGCAATACGCCTACTCAAGTTAGAAAAGTTCAAAGAGACTACCTGGGGGGGAGATTTAGATGCTTACTTTTACCAACGCAAATCCCAGTTAGATCGGGTTGTCTACTCCCTAATTAGCGTTTCAGATATTGGCATTGCCCAAGAACTCTACTTTCGTATCCAAGAGGGCGAAGAATCCTTTGCTCAACTAGCACGCCAATATGCACAGGGTCCAGAAAGTCAGACAGATGGTTTAGTCGGACCCGTAGAACTGCAATCCCTACATCCAGCCTTAGCCAAACTATTATCTGTCAGCCAACCCCAACAACTTTCACCACCAACCCAAATTGGTAATTGGTTAGTAATTGTCCGTCTGGAAAAAATCATTCCCGCACAAATGGATCGCCCCCTGCGTCAGCGATTGGTGAATGAACGGTTTAATACTTGGATGCAAACAGAAATAGCAGCACAAAACTGGCAAATACGCCAGTCAAATCCCGCCATTAGTGGGGCAACAGAGTGAAGTTAAAATTCCCACCTTTTAAAATTCTAGGACACTAACAAATCTGAATAAATATGACTTATATTAAGAGTGCATTTGCAGAATTTCTGACGACCATAGAAGGTTTCGACCAATTAAATTCAGCAGAAATTGATAAACTAGCATCCCAGCAACAACCCCTGCGCTATCGCATCGGTCAGAAGATTATTAGTAAAGAAAGACTACCTGATCGAGTGGCAATTATTTATGAAGGACAGGTGCGGCTGTTGGGATACGATCCCCAAACCCAATTACCAATCACCTTAAAACTACTGAAACCAGGGGCAGTGATTGGGGAAATTAGTTTATTAAGACAGTTTTCTTGCGAAA
This sequence comes from Cronbergia sp. UHCC 0137, assembly GCF_034932285.1. Lineage (NCBI taxonomy): Bacteria > Bacillati > Cyanobacteriota > Cyanophyceae > Nostocales > Nostocaceae > Cronbergia > Cronbergia sp. UHCC 0137. Next base: position 69,466 of record NZ_JAYGHC010000002.1, on the reverse strand, counting down.
CAGCGATCGCCTCCACAGAAGTCATTTGTTTAACATTAAGTACAGAAGAATATTTACAACTGTTCTCTCGCAATCCAGCCTTTGCAAGTGTTAGACAAAGTTCCAGTAATTTAATGGAAGTGTTTGATATTCTCAGCCTCCAGATAGCCAAACAAGCTAATGCTAGTTTAAACCTCAAAGAACTCACCCACCAAGCCCTACTAGGGGCAAAAATTCGTTATTTAGCACCAGGCAGAACCCCCCAAAACCAACTAGAAACTGATAGTATTTGGTTTGTCAGTGGAGGGGGAACAATAGCTCAGTTTCCCCCCGGTTCTCCTCTAGACTCTAGCCAAAATATCATCGAAGTCACAGGAAATACCCCCGCAAGATTGATCGGCATCAATCCCACAGATTTATCACTTTTAGATATTCGTCCCACAGTAGAAGAAGTTCTAGAAAATTCCTCACAAATCACAGTAGATTTAGATATTCCCTACGCCCAACCAGAAGAAGCTAACGCCAACGATCCTCAGACCTCGAAAAAGCAACAAAAATATCAAAAATATCCCTTCTTTCGCGCCCAAGGAGAACTATATTCCACCCTGGCCTGCTTTCAAATGATCTCCAAACATCTGGAAATGCCCTTCCGTAAAGAGGTCGTCAGAAGGGTGTTAAACGACCAAATTAAAAGGCAGGGAAATATATCTTTTCAACTGTGTGCTTATGTTGGTGAACTAATTGGACTCAAATCCCAATTATTAGATATTCCTGAAACTGCAATCACACGCATTCCTACACCAGCACTAATTAATTATGGTGATAGCTATGCAGTAGTTTATGAAGTAAACGTCAGTAGAATAGTTTTAGGTGTTCCAACCAAAGGCATCATCCACCGCACACCCAGTCAATTATTAGCGGAATTAGATACAGATCAAAGCAATATGCCCCCTCAAGTTAGGGTATTGTTGCTCAGTTCCACCAGAGAAACACCTCAAGAACGCTTTGGTTTACGTTGGTTTATCCCTTACTTATCAAAGTATCGCCGAGTTTTAATAGAAGTATTTATAGCTTCCTTTTTTGTCCAACTAGCGGCTCTAGCCAATCCCCTAGTTATTCAGTTAATCATTGATAAAGTTATTGTTCAAAACAGTATTAGTACCCTAAATATTTTAGGCGTGTTACTGTTAGCCGTGGGGATATTTGAAGCAATATTAACCACCTTGCGGACTTACCTATTTGTGGATACCACCAACCGGATAGATATGAGTTTAGGGTCACAAATTATTGACCACTTACTGCGATTACCACTACGCTATTTTGAAAAGCGACCGGTCGGTGAACTTTCCACTCGCGTCAACGAATTAGAAAATATACGTCAGTTCCTCACAGGTACAGCTTTAACCGTGGGATTAGATGCGATATTTTCCGTAGTGTATATCGTTGTGATGATCTTTTATAGTTGGAAACTGACCATAGTGGGATTAGGAACAGTTCCCATCTTCGTGATCATTACATTGATTGCCGCCCCCACCGTCAGCCGCCAATTACGCAGCAAAGCAGAACGTAACGCCGCCACCCAATCTTATTTAGTTGAGGTGATGTCGGGTATTCAAACAGTTAAAGCCCAAAATATCGAATTGCGATCGCGCTTTGCTTGGCAAGAACGATATGCTCGATTTGTGGCCGCCGGCTTTAAAACCGTTGTCACCTCCACCCTCGCTGGTTCAACCAGTAACTTCTTCAACAAACTCAGCAGCTTATTAGTATTGTGGGTAGGAGCGGCTTTAGTATTGCAAGGAGAATTAACATTAGGGGAATTAATCGCCTTTAGAATTATCTCCAGTTACGTCACCAGTCCAATTCTCCGCTTGGCGCAAATCTGGCAAAACTTCCAAGAAACCGGATTATCTTTAGAACGATTAGCCGATATTGTCGATACACCACAGGAAGCAGAAATAGACCGGAACAACATCCCCTTACCAGCCATCGTGGGGGCAGTTAAATATGAAAATGTTTCCTTCCGATTTGCCCCCAGTGGACCCCTACAACTAAATAACGTCAGCCTCGATTTTCCATCAGGTAGATTCGTCGGCATTGTCGGCCAAAGCGGTTCAGGTAAAAGCACAATGATGAAATTACTCCTCAGACTATACGAAACAGAGTCAGGGAGAATCTTAATTGATGGTTACGACATCGCCAAAGTAGAACTGTATTCCCTGCGCCGTCAACTGGGGATAGTTCCCCAAGATACCCTGTTATTTGATGGTACAGTTCAAGAAAATATCGCCCTGACCAATCCCGATGCCACCACAGAAGAAATCATCGAAGCGGCTCAAATTGCCGCTGCCCATGAATTTATCATGAGCTTGCCCAATGGTTACAATACGCGGGTTGGGGAGAGAGGTTCAGCCCTGTCTGGTGGACAAAGACAGAGAATAGCGATCGCTCGTTCCGTATTACAAAGACCAAAATTATTAGTCTTAGACGAAGCCACCAGCGCCCTAGATTATCCCACCGAACGGCAAATCTGTCTAAATTTAGCCAGCGCCTTTAAAGGCAGTACCGTTTTCTTTATTACTCACCGTCTCAACACCGTCAGCAATGCCGACACAATCGTTGTGATGGATGGTGGTAGAGTCATAGAACAAGGTAGCCATCAGGAATTAATGGCTGCCAAAGGTCATTATTCCTATCTATATCAACAACAAGAAGTGAACTTGTAATTAGCTGACATATTCGTAGGGTGCGTCAGACTCGATCATTCCACAATAGTAAACGGATTTTTCACATCTGACGCACCATAACTCAAACTCTCATTTCTCTGTGAACTCTGTGCCTCTGCGGTTCGTTTATTCCAAGTCCTATTTAGGGTTTGCTGATAGCGTAGCGTGCCGTTAGGCATATAAAGATAAAACTGAGATATATCAAGGGTTTGAAGGTGAAAAAGGTGAATCAAGTGCAAGGAATAAGCGTTGAAACTGTTCATTTACCTATCACTTGACCAGATTGAATACTGTTCTTCTCTTCTTCTAATTCTGACTCCTGACTTCTGACTCCTAGCCCTAACGAAAAGACTTTTTCCTCAAACCCTATTTAACATCTGACCCACCATCAAAGCTCAATACAAAATCTAAAATCACTATGACTCAACTTAACGGTAAACAACTTAACGGCAGTAACGGTAACGGCAAGCAACCAAACACAGGGGGACTTGCAACCACAACCAAAGCCACAAAAGAAACAGCAATTAGCTTTAATAACGATAGCTTTGAACAAAGTGTAGTCCTCCGTCAATCCCCAGTTTGGTCACGTACCATCATGATCACCTTGATGGCATTAGCCTGTTTTGGAATTGGTTGGGCTTGTTTGGCCAAAATTGAACAAGTCGTGCCAGCAACAGGTCAATTAAAACCAGAAGGAACAGTCAAAGAAGTACAAGCTCCCATAAGTGGAGTTGTTAAAGAAGTTTTTGTCAAAGATGGGCAAACAGTTAAAGCAGGTGATTTACTTTTAACCTTCGAGTCCATTGCTACCATTGCCGAATTAAACAGTTTAAAAAAGATTCGTACAGCCTTAACTAAAGAAAACGATATTTATCGCCGCTTAATGAGTGCCAGCACAGGAGTAGGAACAGAATTAGAATTTTTACGGGGTGGATTACCCGCAGATACAGCCTTTTTGCTCAAAAATCGGTCATCCTTAGTATCAGAAAACGAACTACTGCGATCGCAATTAAACAACTCAGCCTCAGCCACAGAATTAGGCAATGATGAACAACAACTTTTAGCAGTTGCCAAAGAAGAATTAGATTCCCGTTCTAGCGCGGCAAAATTAGAAGTTGAAAAAATCAGAAAACAACTATCTCAAACTAAAGTCAGGCTTCAAGACACAAGAGATAGTTTAGTAATTCAAACAAGTGTTTTAGACAAACTCAAAGTTCTAGCCGAAGAAGGTGGAATTTCTCAACTGCAATATCTCAATCAAAAACAACAAGTACAAACCCTAAAAGCCGAAATTGCTCAATTAATTGAAGAAGAAAAACGCCTCCAATTTGATATCCAAAGAGGACAGCAAGAAGTCACCAATACGGTAGCTGTTTCTGGTAAAAACGTATTAGATAGAATCGCTGAAAATAAAAAACGCATTGCCGAAATTGATAGCCAATTCATGCGAGTTATTCTATCAAACGAACAAAACTTAGCAGATATTAACAGCAAAATTTCCCAAACCCAACTAAATGTTAAATATCAAGAACTCCGCGCTCCCGTAGCCGGAACAATTTTTGATATGCAAGCCAAAAACCCCGGTTTTGTTGCCAATGCGACCCAAAAGCTACTACAAATCGTCCCCAACGATAATTATATAGCTGAAGTTTTCATCACCAATAGAGATATTGGTTTCGTGCGTAAAGACATGAATGTAGATGTGCGAATTGATTCATTTCCTTTCAGCCAATTTGGTGATATTAAAGGAAAAGTCCTTGATATTGGTTCAGATGCCTTACCCCCAGACCAAACTTATCAATTTTATCGCTTTCCAGCCTCAATTAGCTTAGATAAACAATACTTAGAAGGTCCAGGTAAGAATATCTCCTTACAGTCTGGGATGTCTATTAGCGCCAATATTAAAGTCCGCGAAGAACGAACAGTCATCAGTTTGTTTACAGATTTATTTACCAAGCAAGTAGAAAGTTTAAAAGAGGTGCGTTAATTTTAGGGGCGTATTGCGATACGCCCTACCCTTTTTCATTACTTTGTGCCAAGATAAAATTTTCAACATTATACTTAGACTGCCGAGGCGTATAGTCAAGAAAACATTGACTTAGCTGAAGCGATCGCTCTAGCTCTCGAACTCAAACCTGATTTACTTTTGATGGATGAACTTCGAGGACGTATCGTGGCCACCAGTTATGGTTTGCAGGTTATTGGTTCCCGTTAGACATCAGACACTAATGGTAAACGACGAATACGAATACGGCTTGGCTCAACCGTAATGGCTGATCCTTGTTCCAAATCCTCCTCACATTCAGCAACTACCGTCAACAAAATATCTGTGAGTGCCTGAGAACGTAACCTTTCAATCCGAATACGAATGACTCAAGGAGTGGCTGCTACATCGAGCGCCAGCAATGTATGAAAATCTGCATCAAGGGTAGCAATAATCCGTCCTTCGTCTCTAGCTCTCTGGATAATGTCTGCATCTTCAGCTTCAGACATCCCTAGTTCACTAGGATAGTATCGATCCCAGCATCACGTAATAAAGTTGCCGCAGAAATTGGAATCCTTGAACTGCTGACGCTGGTTCTGCATATTTCTCCTGATTCTTGCTATACTATTGGTTCTGACTCTGTTGCTGGAATATTGGACGTACAATTAAATATCCTGCACTAAAACCAGTCACCATAATTAACAAAATAGTGATTACTAACCACCAACCATTCATTCCCTTTAAATCAGACTCAGTGGGTGCATAATAACGCACTTGTTGTTCTTTGAATACTGGTTTTGAATTGGGTGATTTCACGTCTATTACAGGTGCAGAAACCTCTTTGCGGCGGTTTTTGCTAGGAGAAATCCCCCCAATTGTCGGTGGTTGAGGACGATAACTTGGCTGAGGTGGACGTAATTTTTTTATTGGTATCTCACCACTTTGATGATTTGTGGGTTGAGGGTTTGGGGTATTTTTTACCTCACTCTGATGATTTGTGGGTTGAGGTCTGGGTATTACAGAGGAATCTACCAACTTTTGTAAATGAGCAAAAGACTGAGTAACTTTGGTAATTTCTTGGTAAAGAACTTGATTTTCTTGGACTAATTTCTGATTATGAGCAGTAACTACATCTAATTTTGCTTGTATTGCTTGTAATTCTGTTACCAATTCTCGGTAAACATGAAGAGGAACAGAAGCAGAATAATTAGGTGTAGAGGATTTAGTGTTAGTAGACTCTATAGTTGTTCGCATCAGTTACTTGGTATGACAATAAAGTATCTCAATTAACAAGCGTTATGAACAAAAATCAACAAATTTCTAGAAAATATGTTGAATTGATAAATTATCAATTATTAGGAGCTAAAAGAATAGTGGCTATTTTAATACAGATTGGGTTTTGTGGTCATTATTTTGCAATAACGGGAAAAAGTGTCCAACGGGCCCTTGTCCTTTGCCAATATTTAAAGAGTATGTGAGTGCAGTTGTAACATACTCTTTGGCTTCTTGCACTGCTGTCCACAAGTTTTTGCCTAAAGACAAGTTAGCAGCGATCGCTGCTGATAAAGTACAACCAGTACCATGAGTATTTTTAGTATCTATCAGTTTTGTTGTCAAGGTTTCCAGTTTTTCCCCATCAAACCAAACATCCACCCCCCGCAAACTCCCAGACATTCCCCCACCTTTCACTAAAACGGCTTTTACTCCTAATTTTACTTGCATAATTTCTGCTGCTGCTTGCATATCTTCAAGAGAATTAATCTCTAATCCGCTTAAAATTTGAGCTTCGTAGCGATTGGGTGTAATAATCGCAGCCTGGGGAATCAAAGCATAACGGAGAGTTTGCACAGCATCATCATCGATCAATTGCACCCCTGTTCGTGATACCATTACCGGGTCAACTACTAAATTATTAATTCCTAAAATTGTTATTTGCTGTGCCACGGCAGAAATAATTTCTTGGTTGAGTAACATCCCCGTTTTAGCAGCTTGGACACCAATATCCTCTACAACCGCCTGAATTTGCGCTACAACAGCCTCCGCAGTCATGGCATCAACCCGCTTCACTCCCATAGTATTTTGGGCTGTAATGCAGGTGATAGCGCTCGTACCGTGGACACAGTGAAACGCAAAAGTGCGTAAATCAGTTTGAATCCCTGCACCCCCACCGCTATCTGAACCAGCGATCGTTAAAGCTACGGATATTAATTGTGACTTCGTTTTCATAAGTTAACCTATTGGCTAGACCAATTATTCATAACATACTCTCTTCGCACTAAAAGAATATGGATTAAATGAACCGCAAAGCAAGAAGGAAGAAGATATCTAATCTTACGCTGGGAAGGGAGTAAACAGTAAATATCTGAATTTATTCAAATGAAACACCAAGACTCTAAAAATATTTAATCACTATTTCCTAATTGCAAATTTTTTAATGTTTTCTGCAAAAATTCACCCCATTGTGCTGCTAGAGGAATTTCTGTAAATGGAACATGAATTGATTTAGAATTATTTAATAAAAACTCTAATTCTATTTTCTGACCTTTTAAAGGTGGGTTTTCTATATCTACTAAGTTACCATTTATTAAAAAGCGTATTTCTTCAACATCCAATAAAGAAAATGTTTCTAATTCGGTTATTCCTGTTGTTGTGGGTTTTCCCCAAGTAATATCATTACCCTTTTGAGCTAATACAGCATAAATATCATACTTGGCTCGTTCAAACTGTTCTGCCCAAATGCGATAAGCTTCAACTTTTTGATACTCCTTTGACCCTTGCCAAGCTAACCAAAAAAATGCGACTAACAGGGGCAGCCACAAAAGACCACGTTCCATAATATACCTCGTTTATGTGGGAATTTGGAGTTTTTAATGATTCTGTTGCGTCATTGCGACATAAGGAAGCAATCTCATAATGTGGGGAAAAACAAGGTATTATATATTAGCAAATGTAGTAATTACTAGCAACTCAAAACTCAAAACTTTATCAGTAGTATTAGGTTTGAGAGTTGTGTAATTCAAACCCAACAGCAACATGATTATACCATACAAGCAGGATATCTTATGAGTTTATACCGCCTAATTTACAGCAGTTATGGAATACCTGATCTGGGGTATCACGATCTCAAAGATATCATGGAGAAATCTGAAAAAAACAACCAAAGTGATGGAATTACAGGACTACTATGTTATGGTGATTCTATATTTTTACAGATATTGGAAGGCGATCGCACAATAATTAGTCAAACTTACCATCGCATTGCCCTTGACCAACGCCACCATACCCCAGAATTGATTGAATGTGTCCCCATCGAAAGTCGTCTTTTTGGGATTTGGTCTATGAAAGCAGTAACCCTTAGTGATTTAAACTCTGAGGAAGTGAGAAATTTGATTTTAAAATATTCTGCATCTATTACTTTACAACCACACACCATGACTTCACAGCAGTGTCTTAACTTTATGCAAGCACTGGTTAAATTATATGAAAAAGCCTCATCATTTTAATATACAGCTTAATATACACCAATCAAGACCAAGAAGAGAGAATATTCTTCTTCCCTGCCCCCTGCCCCCTGCCCCCTGCCCCCTGCCTCTTGTTCCCTGTTCCCTGTTCCCTCTTATTATGAGTTATGGTAGTGACAAAATTGATCAGAAACGGTGATGAAAAGACTTATACTATCATGCTTGTTTATCATCGGGCTAATAGCTGCGGTGTTTGGCTTTCTGAATTTCCAAGGATTAGCAACGAAAGGTGAATTTGAGACAATTTTGCTGGATTTTCGGGAAGATATACCGACAACGATCATACAGCAAGACTTACAAGCGATCGCTAAACAATATAACGTCACACCCCAACTGGATAATCAATATTCAGCCATAGATAACGTTTATATTATCAAAGGCGATCGCGATCGGCTCAAACAACTGCAAAAATCTCCCTTTGCTAAAGCCACAGAATTTATCGAGCCAAATTATATCTACAAAATCATCCCCCAAGGTGAACCAACTCGGCTAGGAGAATTTCTCAAACCCCAAGACAATGAAGACATTCCCCCTTCATTAACAGGACCCAACGACCAATATTACAGCAAACAGTGGAACTTCCACAAAATTGGCATCGAAGGCGCGTGGAATCGCACCAAAGGTAGTGGCATCACAGTAGCCGTAATTGACACAGGTATTACCAAAGTCCGAGACTTATACGAAACAAAATTCGTCAAAGGCTACGACTTTGTTAACGACCAACAAGAAGCCAAAGACGACAACGGACACGGTACACACGTTGCTGGTACAGTCGCCCAAGCCACAAATAACAAATATGGTGTCGCCGGCATTGCCTACGAAGCCAATCTCATGCCCTTAAAAGTATTAAATGAATTTGGTTCTGGAACAGTCGCCGACATAGCCGAAGCCATCAAATTTGCAGCCAATCAAGGCGCGGATATAATTAACATGAGCTTAGGTGGTGGTGGTGAAAGTCAACTGATGAAAGAAGCCATAGAATACGCCCACAACAAAGGCGTAACCATCATTGCCGCCGCCGGGAATGAAAACACCGATGGTTCTAGCTACCCCGCCCGTTATCCCCGCGTTATCGGCGTTTCCGCCTTCGGACCCGACGGAGAAAAAGCACCCTATTCTAACTTTGGTGCAGGAGTAGATATTTCCGCCCCCGGTGGAACCCAAGCCGGTTCAATTCTCCAAGAAACCATTGACGAAAATGGCGAAGGAGTATTTTTAGGACTCCAAGGAACAAGCATGGCCTCCCCCCACGTGGCAGGTGTAGCCGCCTTAATTAAAGCTACCGGAGTCACAGAACCAGATGAAATTTTAAAAGTTCTCAAACAGTCAGCCAGAGCGATCGAAAATGATGGTTTAAACTATTATGGTGCTGGACAACTCAACGCCGAAGCAGCAGTTAAACTCGCCAGCGAAGGACAAATCAGTTTTCCTGACTTCTTCCGGTGGTTGCGAGATAATGGCTATCTTAACCCCCGCTTTTGGATAGATGGTGGTGCAGTAGCCCTAATACCTAAACTTTTAATGGTAGTAGGTTCTTATCTTTTAGCTTGGTTTTTACGAGTTTATTTCCCCTTCACCTGGAGTTGGTCATTATCCAACGGCTTACTTTTTGGTAGTTCAGGGTTATTTTTCCTCAAAGGAATTTACATCTTTGATCTTCCTCAATGGCCTTTCCGGGTTTTAGGTAGTTCTATTCCCGAACTAGGAAACGCCCTACAGGGAACAGACGCTTTAAATCCTCTTTTTGCCAGTGTCTTAATTCCGATTATTTTGATAGCATTACTGCTAGGTCATCCCAACTGGAAATGGTTCGCTGTTGGTTCAAGTCTAGGCGTAGCAGCCTGTTTAACCGTCAGCGCTATTTATGATCCTAACCTTTGGGGTTTAGGAGATGGTAACATAGCTCGTCTTTTCCTCATTGTCAATGCCATACTTTGTTATGGACTGGCACGTTTAGCATTGAAAAACGAAAATCAAACTATTTAGGTGATTGGTGATTGGTGATTGGTGATTGGTGATTGGATAAAAATCTTACCCATTACCCATTACCCATTACCCATTACCCATTACCCATTACCCATTACCCATTACCCATTACCCATTTATGAGTATTACACTTACAGGAACTATTGAACGCCGCAATATTGGACTCGGCGCTTGGGCTTTTGTCACAGACGAGGGCGTTACCTACGAAATTCTCAAAAATGCTGATAAAAACCTGTTGAAATCAGGACAAAAAGCCAAAGTTACAGGACAAGTTAAAGAAGATGTAGCAACAGTAGCGATGATTGGTCCTGTTTTAGATGTACAATCCTTTGAATTGATGCCCTAACTATTTTGGCGGTTGCTATAATTATAAAAAAATACTTAAAAGTGTTATTATATATCGCTGCAATCATTCTAAAGTCAGGCTGAAAGGGCAAAATAAAATGAAAGCGATTCAGTAATTGTATTTTGCTGAAAACAAGGGTAAACTAGGAGAGCGATCGCGCAACAAGGTAAACACAGTTTCCCTGCTTTGGAGAGAAAACCCCCAGTGAATGTTAGTCAGCTAGGGGAGTTTAGTTATCAGGGTGCATCTACCACTTAATTATTCTTAGGTGCATACCCATCCCCGGACAAATTCACATCAGGAATTTTGCTATTCTTGTTTATAGGAGTTACCCATTGACAGAATCTATTACATAAGGATTATCAATTATATCTGTTGTAGGGTGCGTCAGACCCGATAATTGAGCATCTAACAGACTTTCTCTATCTGACGCACCGCACTACTATGGGATTCCAAAAGCTTAAAACTAGGGAATTTCAGTTATACATATCATCTGCATTTTGTATAGTATGTAAGTCCTAGTTTAAGAAAAAACCCCCAGTCAATGTTAGTCAACTAGGGGAGTTTAGTTATCAGGGTGTATCTACCACTTAACGTTTCTTCCCCTAACCGCTACTCTCAGGATAAATTGAAAAATGTCGATTTTGTAGCTGTTCTTGTTCCCAAGAAAAAACCCCCAGCCAGTGTTAGCCAGCTAGAGGAGTTTAGTTATCAGGGTGTATCTACTATTTAACTGTTCAGGTCTTAAACTCTACTTTCAGGAAGATTTTGGGTGTATCGCTGTAATTACTTTTTCGCGC
>NZ_JAYGHC010000002.1:35263-57817 GCF_034932285.1 Cronbergia sp. UHCC 0137 | reverse complement strand
CTACTTTCAGGAAGATTTTGGGTGTATCTTTATAATTATTTCTGCATTGCCAAGAAAAAACCCCCAGCCAGTGTTAGCCAGCTAGGGGAGTTTAGTTATCAGGGTGCATCTACCACTTAACTGTTCTTGGTTTAGCTACTATGATCCGGAAAAATTTACCCAAATTTCACTGTCTGTCATTCACCGAAAAAATCTCTGTGGCTGGTAGCTGGGTAGGGGAGTTGGTTATTAGGGTAGAAATAGGTCGCTAGAAATCTGTACAAATTTAATAAAGGGTGTTAAAGTTAACAAAGTATTGCTGCTTTCTTTGACTAAAAACTCTTAGGTCAAAGATTGCTTTTGTTTGTCACAATAAAAAAAGCCCCAGTCAGTGTTAACCAACTAGGGGAGTTGAAGATCAAGGTGCATCTACCACTAAAGTGTTCTAAAACGAAGTAATCCAATCCGGATAAAGTTCTAAGCCTGAAAAAAGCAAAAAAACTCCTATTCAGAAACAATGGGTTGGAAGATGCAATCTACAATATTAATTAGCAAAATTAGAAAAACAAGGCGAAACCTTCGCTGTTAAAACTGTATTTAGAAGCAGGAGAAGTTGTGACCCAGGAATTCCACCTTTCCGTGACTCTGGTAGGGCAAAATGACTACTTGGTGCGGACTGAACACGTCGCGCCTGGGGTACCATTGGCGGAAGAATTGGTCACTTGGCCTGTGGATGAATGGCTAGGTGCTGCGGGAAACTTGATGAATGACCCCTTGCAATTGTTGTTACAGGGGGAGATGTTGGAACAACCTACCGCAGGTATGACGAGAAATGCTGTTAATTTGGTGGCACTGGGTCAAAAACTATATAATGCCTTATTTCAAGGTACTCTCAGGGATAGCTGGATTACTGCCCAAGGTATTGCCCAAAATCATCAACAAGTCCTGCGTCTGCGGTTGGGTCTAAAGGATACCAAGTTGGCAAAGTTACCCTGGGAGGTGATGCACGCAGGCGATCGCCCTCTGGCCACAGGACCATATATTGCTTTTTCCCGCTATCAAACCGGAATATTGACCGGAATGCGGTTGCCTGTACATAATATGCCAACACCACAGGAAGATAGTGTGGTCAAGGTATTAATGATCATTTCTTCCCCCACTGACTTGGTGCGTTTGGACTTACTCAAACAAGAAGCAATTAAACTACAAGCAGAACTACATCGCCAACCTTCCAAATTAGCAGAAGGTAGTAATCATCTCCCGGAAATTGAATTTACTCTACTAGATCAACCAGGAAGGGAAGAATTAACCCAAACTCTAGAACAAGGGCGTTTCCATATTTTACACTATTCCGGCCACAGTAATTTGGGGGCTAATGGTGGAGAAATTTATCTGGTGAGTCACAAAACTGGTTTAACCGAAACCCTGAGTGGAGATGATTTAGCTGGTCTACTGTTGAATAATAATATCCAAATGGCAGTATTTAACTCCTGTTTGGGGGCATACAGGGCTAGACCTCATCCCGATGGAGAAACGGGAGAAGGCAATCTTACAGAAAGTTTGGTCAAAAGGGGAATTAGAAGCGTTTTGGCGATGTCAGAACGGATTCCTGATGAAGTGGCATTGACGTTGACACAATTATTTTACCGCAATTTGAGTCAGGGCTATCCTTTAGATTTGTGTGTGAGTCGGGTACGTCAGGGTTTAATTTCTGCTTACGGTTCTCAGCAAATGTATTGGGCATTGCCAACTTTATATCTCCATCGAGAATTTGACGGTTTTTTAACTCCAGAAATTCCTGTATCTCCCACTGTGGAGTTTGCCAATGAGTATCAGCCTTCTGCCAGGGTAAATACGGCTATTTACTCATCTATGGCAGATGAAGCCGAAATTTCGTTAAATATGTTAGAAGAGGATGACGCAGAAATAGGCTGGTTGGGGGAAGATGCCTGGGAGGATATGAGTGATGGTAATTCGGGCTATGATGACGATGCCGCCTTGGTATCAGACTTGTTTCGGGAGTTAGGTCAGCCATTAGCGACTACTGAAAATACTTCGATGATGGCGGAACTTTTACCGCAGGTACAAGAAAATCAGATTTTAGAAACAGAGTTGACGGTACAGGAACAGGTACCAACTATTCCCAATACCTCAAATTTGCCAGTTCACCCCATACCCACTGTTAGAAAGATTAGTCAGTTATGGCCAATTTTGGCTGTTGTGGCAGCAACTACCTTTGTCGCGATCGCCATTATAATTGGCAGAAATTGGCAGTATAACTCCTCAGTTACCGATATTCCCCCCATTCCTAACTCAAAACTCAGCCAATCTCAAATAGAACCCATAGATTTAGAAATATCGAAGATAGAATTGGTAACTGCTTATGCTACAGAACAGTTAAGTCAAGGGAATATCGAAAAAGGACTAGAGGCCGTTGAAAAACTACTAGATCGTAGTGCATTTAAGGAGGCAGAAACGGCTTTGAGTCTAATTTCTGCAAAGGAAGTAAAAAATCCGGCTGTGAATTTTTTGCGGGGGCGATTAGCTTGGCAGTTAGCCCGGACGGGAAATCAAAAATACAGTGTTGATGATGCCCGACGTTACTGGGAAGTTGCGGTACGGGAAAAACCAAACTCTATATTGTATAATAGTGCTTTAGGTTTTGCTCACTATGCAGAGGGAAATCTCAACCGTGCGAATCATGCTTGGTTGAAGGCTGTGGGTTTAGCACTCAAAAAGGCTGAGAATACAAATTCTCAAAATCAGGAATCTGTCAGTACGTCTATACCTGCTGAGGCTTTAAATTCCTATGCAGGAATAGCCTTGGGTTTATATAAATCAGCTAAGAGTCAATCAGGGTCGAAAGGAGTGCAATATTTGAATAAGGCGATTAACTTGCGTCAAATGGTAATTAGGGAAGAACCGATTAAGTTTACAGTTAATAAGTTACCTCAAAACTGGTTGTGGACAGAAAGTGCGATCGCTGATTGGCGTAATCTTCTCCAAGAAAAGGCTGATGGTGTTTAACCGATGAATTTAAAGTTAAACAAGTATCGCTGTAGTTACAGTGTTAGACAACGAATCTGCTTAGATATATAAAAGAAGCTATTATAAGTCAGGAATCAAAAGCATGAAAAAAGTAGAAGCCATTATCCGTCCCTTTAAGCTGGATGAAGTCAAAATTGCCTTAGTTAACGCTGGGATTGTCGGTATGACTGTTTCTGAAGTTCGCGGTTTCGGGCGGCAAAAAGGGCAAACAGAACGCTATCGTGGTTCAGAATACACAGTGGAGTTTTTACAAAAACTCAAGGTAGAAATCGTTGTGGAAGATAGCCAAGTAGATATGGTAGTTGACAAGGTAATTGCTGCTGCCCGTACTGGTGAGATTGGTGATGGTAAAATATTTATCTCTCCTGTTGATCAGGTTATCCGCATCCGTACTGGAGAAAAGAATACTGAAGCTGTTTAAATTTTAAGGCTTTAGAGGTGGGCTATGCCCACCATATCAAATAATTAGGGTTTGCGGAGAAGGTCTTTTCCTGGATGTAGGGAACTATTAATATATGTCACAAAATCCCCCAATAGCCGTTGAATTTAGGAATGTCACCCTCAGCCGTAGCGATCGCGCTTTAGTCTCCAATCTCAATTTTACCATTTACCAAGGAGAAGCACTAATATTATTGGGACGCAGTGGCAGTGGTAAAACTACAACCATGAAATTAATTAATCGTCTGCTTACACCCACAACAGGCGAAGTTTTATTTAATAACATCCCCACCACTCAATGGAATGAAATTGAACTACGCAGGAAAATTGGTTATGTAATTCAAGAAACTGGATTATTTCCCCATTTTACCGTTGAAAAAAACGTCGGTTTAATTCCCAGTTTAGAAGGTTGGAAACCCAGACAAATTAAAATGCGGGTTCATGAATTATTGGATTTAGTCGGTTTACAACCAGATAAATTTGCAGAACGTTATCCTCATCAACTTTCCGGGGGACAAAAACAAAGAGTAGGAGTAGCTAGGGCATTAGCAGCAGATCCACCTGTATTATTAATGGATGAACCCTTTGGCGCACTTGATCCCATTACACGTTTAGAACTGCAACAAGAATTTCGTAATTTACAACAAAAATTAGGTAAAACAGTCGTTCTTGTCACCCACGATATTCAAGAAGCATTTGTATTAGCATCGCGAATTGGTTTAATGTCTGGAGGAGAATTGATTTTCTTGGATACAATTGCAGAATTTAAGCAATCATCCCATCCAGAAAGTCTAGCTTTCCTTCAATGTTTAAATTCTTTAAGAAATACATGATGAACGATTTATTTTTGATTAAATATGCTCCAGAAATACTTCGTCATAGCCTAGAACACTTGTTCTTAGTAGGTGTTGCCATAATTATTGCCATATTTTTAGGGATTCCTTTAGGGATTTTAATTACCCGCAAAACCAGCTTACGACAACCTATTTTAGCCATAGCAAATATTCTCCAAACTATCCCCAGTTTAGCCCTATTTGGTTTACTAATTCCTGTACCGATCATTGGTGGTATTGGTACAGTTCCAGCAATTGTTGCCCTAACTTTATATTCATTGCTGCCAATAATTCGTAATACTTACGCTGGCATTACTGGAGTTGATCCTGCTATTCGAGAAGCTGGTCGAGGAATGGGAATGACAGATAGGGAATTGTTGTTGCAAGTAGAAATTCCCTTAGCAACCGCAGTGATTTTAGCAGGGGTCAGAGTAGCAGTAGTAATTACCATTGGTGTTGCTACCATTGCCGCAGCCATTGGTGCTGGTGGGTTAGGAGTATTTATCTTTCGAGGAATTGCAGTCGTGAATAATCAATTAATTTTAGCAGGGGCAATTCCGGCTGCATTAATGGCTTTAGCGGCTGATTTAATGATTGGTTGGATTGAGAAAAAATTGACTATTAAAAATTAAATAAAATCATGAAAAAATCTTGGTTAATTTATTGCTTAATTTTGCTATTATCATTTTTAACTGTAGGCTGTCAAAATAATCAAGATAATAGTGGGATTGGGGCTGATATTGTTGTTGCTTCTAAAGATTTTACCGAACAAAATATTTTAGGAGAACTATTAGCCCAACAAATTGAAGCCACAACTAATTTAAAAGTAGAACGTCGTCTTAATTTAGGTGGTACTTTTGTTTGCCATACTGCCATTACCTCTGGTAAAATTGATGCGTATATGGAATATACAGGTACAGCTTTTAATGGCGTTTTACAGCAACAGGTAATTAGTGATCCTCAGATAGTTTTTAATAAAGTCAAAGAATTATATAATCAAAAGTTTCAATTAGAAGTAATGCCTAGTGTGGGTTTTGAAAACACATTTGCAATGATTATTCGGGGTGAAGATGCCAAACGTTATAATATTCAAACTCTCTCGGAAGCTGCTAAATATACACCCCAATGGAAGGCCGCTTTCGGGTACGAATTTATGGAACGGGAAGATGGTTATCGTGGTTTAGCTAAAACCTACGGATTAAGTTTTGCTAAATATCCGCGAATTATGAGTTTAGGTTTATTGTATTATGCTTTGCAGCAAAAGCAAGTAGATTTCATTGTTGCTAATTCTACAGATGGACAAATTGCCCGTTTAGGTTTAGTGGTTCTTGAAGATGATAAAAGATATTTTCCTCCCTATGAACCTGTACCGATTGTGCGACAAGAAACTTTAAAAAAATACCCGCAATTAAAAACAGCGATCGCTCAACTTAGTGGTAAAATTTCCGCAGACGAAATACGCGAGTTAAATTATTTAGTTGAAGGTGAATTGCGTGATATCAAACAGGTTGTACAGGAGTTTCGTCAAACTAAAAATTTCGGCAATTAAATCACCGTATAAGACTTACACTATGGTGGAATATGAGGAACTAAACGCTACTTTTTTATATGATATCCAGTTTTTATCAATCCATGATAAATTAATACAATATAATTGCCTATTGACATAATATGCTAGTTTTGGCATACTAAAATTAGATGAATGAAAAACAAGAAAAACCTCTTAAATGGATTGCAAGTGCATATAAGGATTTAAAGGATTTTCCTGAAGATGTACAGGACGTAATGGGTTATGCTCTTTATTTGGCACAACAGGGTAAAAAACACCCTGATGCAAAACCTTTAAAGGGTTTTTCAGGATCAGGTGTTCTGGAAATTATAGATGATTTTGATGGAGATACATACAGAGCAGTTTACACAGTAAAATTTAAGGGAGTTGTTTATGTATTACATTCCTTTCAAAAAAAATCAAAACATGGTATTGCTACACCAAAACAAGATATAGACTTGATAAAAAAAAGGCTTCAATACGCTGAAATAGACTATTTACAAGAAACTGCTCAAGAAAATGGGGTAAAAAATGAACAGGGATTTTGAAGTTGTTGCTAGTAGTGGAAATGTATTTTCTGACTTAGATTTACCCAATCCTGAAGAAAGATTATTAAAGGCTAAACTAGCATTGAAAATTAGTGAAATCATCACTAACCGCAATTTAACACAAGTTCAAGCTGCTGAAATTATAGGAATAGATCAACCAAAAGTTTCTTCACTAATTAGAGGCAGATTAAATGGATTTTCAACTGACAGATTGATAGCTTATATCAACAAATTAGGTAGTGATGTAGAAATTACAGTTAAGCCTAAACCCGAAAATCAAAAATTTGCTCGTACAACTGTATCTTGCTAATTACCACTAACAAAAAAATGCAATCTATAAAATAAAGCGTGATTGTTCTTACTGCTGTCCGTTCGCTCATTTTAGAAATCCAACAAGGAATTAAGTCTAGAAATTACGCATTGACAAAATTTATTACATAAGGATGATAGATTTTATCTCTTGTAGGGTGTGGTTCGGCAAGCTCACCCTACAGACTACAAAATAAAGCCTGAAACTAGGCAATTTCCTTTATACATATCATCTGCATTTTGTACAGTGCGTCAGATATTAAAAAAATTCGTTATCCTTTATATGAACCGCCCCGGATTTTTGGACATGAAACGGCTGGAACGATCGCCTCTGTAGGTTCTGAGGTGAAAGGGTGGCAAATAGGACAACGGGTAGCGGTGATGCACCATATACCACGTATGCGTTCTGCTTACTGCCTCAACGTTTATCATTAATTATCGTTTCGGATATTGCGTTTAGAGCATATATAAGGATATACTTTTATATATTGATTGGAGTAGTTAAAACAAATGAAAACCATCATACCTGGGCGAAATTCGCCTGTAGAGTCATTTATGGCTCAAGAACAGGAACAGCTATCTATTCAGCACTTGGAAAGTATGCTCCAGCTTGAAGGCTTTCAACCAAAATTAGTAGGAGCAGACGGTCAAGAAATTCCCATTCCCGAATCGCTTTATCAAGTATTACATCAAGCCGTCCATGCGCTGGCATTAGGTAAAGTAATATCTGTAGTTATTCAGGATAGAGAACTTACCACTCAAAAAGCAGCAGACCTACTTAAAGTTTCACGTCCTTACCTGATTAAGTTATTAGATCAGGGTGAAATTCCTTGCATTAGAGTAGGAACACATCGACGTATTCATTTTGAGGATTTGATGAAATATAAAGAACAACGCGATAGTCAGCGTCGGGAAGGAATTAAGCAATTTACTCAATTTTTGGAAGCTGAAGGGTTCTATGATGATGAGAGTAGCGAATTAGATCAGTAAAATGGTACTCTCTGTTGTTTTAGATTCCTGTGTCATCTACCCTATGCCTTTACGTGATACTTTGATGCGTGCTGCTGAGGCAGAGTTATACGAACTTTATTTTTCACAAGAAATTCTGGATGGTGCTACTCGTAACCTTGTAAAAGATGGAAAAATGAAAAATGCTCAGGCAGCAAACTTACAGGAGGAGATCAAAAGATACTTTCCTGAAGCAATGGTGGAAGTGCCAGAGCATTTAGTTGTAAAGATGACAAATAATCCAGATGATCGCCATGTTATTGCTGCTGCTATAGTTGCTAAGGCAGAAGTCATTGTTACTGTTGACATGGATGGTTTTCCTTCAGAAGCTTTAGCTCCTTGGGGTATTGAAGCTTGGCACGCAGATGATTTTCTTGTTTACCTTGATGAGCAAAATCCAGGAACAATGATTAAAATTATTTGGGAGCAGTCTAATCAGCTTAAAGTTCCAAAAAGTGTTCCTGAAATCATTGACAAGTTAGAAACAACTAATTTAAACAGAAAGAATAGAGTACCAAAATTTACTCATACTATTCGCTGCCAATTTTATGGTGATGCAATTGTGCAAACTGCTGAAAAAGCCTTGGAACTGGGTATGCCAGCCCCAGAGGGTGGTAGATGCTACGAGGGAGAAAAGTATCGACTCTGGCAAAAAAGAGAAATTTTAACAATTACTGCTAAAGACAACCGTGGAGAGATTCTTAGGCTTGAGAATGGCGTAATTGGGGGATATCTTTCATCAGCAGATATTGAAGCATTCCAAATCTTTGAACAAAGTTTAGAAGAAGCGAAAAGAAAGAAAGATCAAACTTCATAACCTAATCTGAACCATAAAGTGTTACATCTAGTAACGTTGAACGATGAGAAACCAACGTGAAAGCACAAGTATTTAGAGGCGTAAATCAATTATCCTACGAAGAAATCCCAGTCCCGACACTGGAAACTGATGAGGTACTGGTACAGGTGCGGGTTGTAGGTTTGTGTCAGTCAGATATTAAAAAAATTCGTTATCCTTTATATGAACCGCCCCGGATTTTTGGTCATGAAACGGCTGGAACGATCGCCTCTGTAGGTTCTGAGGTGAGAGGGTGGCAAATAGGACAACGGGTAGCGGTGATGCACCATATACCATGTATGCGTTGTGCTTACTGCCTCAATGATAATTTTTCAATGTGCGATGTCTATAAAAATATCTCAACTACAGCCGGTTTTAACGCTAGTGGTGGCGGTTTTGCTGAATATGTGAAAGTTCCAGGACACATTGTCCAGAATGGTGGCTTAATTCCCATTCCTGATGATATCAGTTTTGAAGAAGCGAGTTTTGTAGAACCAACTAATTGCTGTTTAAAGGCAGTTAAAAAAGCCCAAATTGCACCAGGACAAACTGTTTTAGTCACAGGTGCAGGGCCAATTGGGTTGATGTTTATGATGTTGGTGAAGTATTTTGGTGCAAGAGCGATCGCTACCGACCTCCTACCCTCCAGAATAGAAAAAGCCCTAGAAGTTGGTGCAGAAGCGGCTTTTGATGCCCGTGATCCAGAATTACCAGCCAAAATTCAAGCCCTAACCGGGGGTATGGGTGTAGATGTCACCTTACTAGCTGTTCCCAGTGATAAAGCCTTCTTTCAAGCCCTTGACTGCACCCGCAAAGGTGGAAAAATCCTCTTTTTCGCCGAATTTCCCGATGAATTGACAATTCCCATCAACCCGAATATTCTTTACCGTCGAGAAATTGACTTGATGGGTAGTTATAGTTCATCTTACCGTCTGCAAAGTCTTTCAGCCGATATTGTCTTTAATCATCGGATTGATGTCAAAGCCCTAATTAGCGATCGCTATCCTCTGCAAAATCTATCACAAGCAGTCGAAGTAGCGATCGCCCCCACACCCGAAACTTACAAAATCTTAATTTATCCGTAAATCAACTTGGGATTTTAGATTAATCCTGTACATCCTGAAATCCTGGACATCCTGATTCAGACAAAATATTAATCCTGGACATCCTGATTCAGACAACTTCCCATACCCTATGAACTACGAATTACTACTAGCCTTCTACGTCGCGTGGAATTTGGGAGCAAACGACGTTGCTAACGCCATGGGAACCTCCGTGGGTTCTAAAGCCGTCACCCTCACCCAAGCCATCATCATTGCGGGAGGATTAGAATTTGCAGGTGCTGTATTATTTGGGCAAGAAGTCACAGAAACACTAGGAACAAAAATTGCCAACCCTGACTTATTCGTTACCACACCACAAACCTTAGTCATCGGTATGGTGACAGTATTGATCTCCACCGGAATATGGCTACAAATTGCCACATCACGGGGTTTACCTGTATCCTCATCTCATGCCGTAGTCGGAGCGATCGCTGGCTTTACCTGGGTAGCGCTGGGTATAAATGCCATTGATTGGTCATCCATCGGGTTAATTACCATTGGTTGGATTTTAACACCAATTATTAGTGGAGCGATCGCCGCCGCATTTTACAGCCTGATCCAACGATGGATCTTACAACAACCCGATCCCCTCAGCCAATTACAAGAATGGATTCCCTGGTTAAGTACAATTCTATTAACTGTATTTGGCGTGATAGTTCTCCCCACCCTCACTCAACCCCTGACAAAATTTTTGATTGATCAAGTGGGGTTAAACATCCCCTCCCACGACATCCCCATCATGACAGGTGCAGCAGCAGCCATTGGACTGACATTATATAGTTGGAAAAAACTAACAATCACCCATGACCCATCACCCATTGAAACCATATTTGCTAAATATCAACTATTAAGTGCTTGCTTTGTCGCCTTTGCCCATGGTTCTAATGACGTAGGTAATGCGATCGCTCCCCTAGCCGTCATCTCCTACATCAACCGCACAGGTCACATCCCCAATCATAGCCTGATCATCCCCTTATGGATACTCATCCTGGGAGGTGTTGGTATAGTTGGCGGTTTAGCCGTTTGGGGTAAAAAAGTCATCGCCACCATCGGCGAAAACATTATTTCCTTACAACCCAGTAGCGGATTTTGCGCCGAACTAGCCACCGCCACCACCATTTTATTAGCTTCCCGCTTAGGTTTACCCGTCTCCACCTCCCACGCCCTCGTCGGTAGTGTCGTCGGTATTGGAATGATCCAAAACATCAAATCCCTGCAATTACAAACACTCCAAGGCATCGCTGCCGCTTGGGTAATTACAGTCCCCATCAGTACCGTTTTGAGTGCCTTTATTTTCAGCATCATCCGGATCTTCTAAATTGCTCATGAAAGATGTAGAAAATATCATGAAGATACCAGATTTAGCTATTAAAAATTACCAATGGCAGAAACTCGGTTTCTCCAAATATTTAGATATTTTCAAGTAGAGACTTTCCATGGGTAGGGATTCTCGGCTCTACAAAAATTGTGAAAACAGCCTATTCAATTTACGAGGGGTGTCCTATTCTATGGTTTGACTGTCTGCAAATTAAATCTGCATCAGCTAATAACTCCCAAATTCTGGCATCACTGCTAGAACAAAAGTCTGTTTTTGCTAAATGGCCACTCATTCACTAAAATAATATGTAGGGGATATCAATACCTTATAGTTCCTACAGAAAATATATTAATTACCAATAAACAGACAAATTGTCAAGCCAATTACATTCCTAAGCATTGACGTGTAAGGCTTTGGTAATTACTATTACCACAATCAAAGGTGTGGGTTTTGATTCAATACTTCTCGGTTAAGGAATGTAGAGACGTTCCATGGAAGGTCTCTACAGGGGTTTTCGGTTCACAAATTTGCTTAACCAAGCAGTATTGGGTTTTGATTGGGTTATTTAACAGAAGCTATTTTGACCAAGTGTGATTTTGTCGTTTTGAATACAAAATACCGTATTAAACAAAGGAGCAAAAATAAAGGTTTGCCAACCCCTTGTCTAGAATCACAGAATCGCTTTTAATTGCGTAAGTCTTGTTAAAATTTGCAATTTAGCCGAGCTAGTCCACGGGAAGCAGCTTGATCGTCTTCACGTAGAATCTCGCAACCAAGGTGTTAGAGGTTAGAAAATGATGGGGCGATTTGAAAAGCGACCAGACAACCAACGATCCAGAAGCGACCTACCTAGAGCCGCAGAAAACGCTCTTTGGGATGTGGTGGAGGACTTGGAAAATCTACAACAGAATGTCCTACGGTCATTGCAAGATGACTTAAAGCGGCTAGAAGGCGAAAAAACTCGCTTAATTAAAGATATTCAACGGTTGGCAGCCGAAAAAGAAGAATTAGAGCAGTCACGACAACTTACCGAACAGCAAGTTTTAATCCGTCAGTTAGCCGAAGTTTTAGCCAAACACATATCTTCACAATTGCAATCTTCATTAAACTCTTTAGTTAATCAAACCATTGAAGGTCAATCTTTCCAGTCCTCGCCGTTGAAATCAGCCCAAGTGAATACTAATACCAGTAGCGATATTAGTCAAATGTTCAACAATTTGGATGATAATGTCACCATTGTCTTCAACTCGTTGTTACAGGAACTCAAAAACTATCAAAGTGATCTTTCCCAGCAGTTGTCTAGAATGTACGACCAACAGCAGCAAGGGGAATCAATATTAGTAGAGTTTGTCAATCGCTTACGGTGGGAACTGGAAAGGAGTAAGGAAACAACTGCGCTAAAATTGGTGACAGGTGGAGCGCCGACGGTGTTGCAACTACCAGAACAACCGAAAAACAGTTCTGTAGAAAAATCTCCCCCCAGAGTCATCACCGAACCAACTACTTTTACTCTCCAGGAATTACCAACACCAGAATCAGCAGATGTAACGGTGGCATTACCCCCGAAAACAGAAAATACTTCTGAGCCGATATCTGTTCTGCAAAATGATTTTATCGAAGAACCACCAAAATCTCCACCGCCAGAAACTTCAATAGACCTAGTTTCCGTCCTCAGAACCGACTTTTCTGAACCACCGCCAAAATCTCCACCGCCAGAAACTGCAATTCCGACTGCATCAATTTTTAGAACCGAGTTTTCTGAACAGTCACCAACAGAGATAACAGAACCACCTTCCGTCATCATCCCAGAAGTACCACAGTCAAGACAGGAAATAACACTCCGATCTAAAACCTCACCAACCTCACCCAACTGGTCACAAGTTCAGGTGGGTTTATTGTTGATTGGTTTGTCAACAGTAGTTTCATCTCTCTATAACATAGCTATTAAGACGATTTTTTATAGAAATTCCAATTTGATTGGTGAGTTGGGGACCCAGGGCTTGATTTCGCCAACATTGGGCAATATTTTCTTTATTTTAATGCTGCGATCGCTAGTAGTTGTACCAATTATCCTACTGATAGCTCCCATATTGTATCCCCCAATTTGGCAAGAACTAAAAAATCTCTTTGATCGTCCTCAAAATAACCGGGCTAAAAGTGCTGAAAATACACAGGTTTTATGGTTATCGGTGTTGAGTGGGGGTTTTCTATTTTTGTCTCAGGTACTCATCTACATAGCCATTGGGGAACTGAAAACCGGCATAGCGATCGCTCTATTTTTCATCTATCCAGTTATTAGCACATTCTTGTCATCATTTCTCTGGCGAGAGAATCTTAACATTTTAAGCGGCGGAGCGATCGCCACCATCTTCTGCGGTGAACTATTAATTTTAGGCAGTTCCTCCCTAGATGTCAGCAACACCATCTTAGGAAGTACCACAGGAATCCTATCCGGTATCGCTTTTGGTATTTACGTCATCCTCACCAAATCATCAGCCACCAAACTCCACCCAGTCTCATTTAGTTCCATAAACTTCGTCACCATGCTGATACTGAGCTTAATCTGTCTGATGATTCCCCTACCCACAGGTTGGAATTTAGCCCTTAACTCCATCAACTTACTAGAAATAATTTTAAGTGCATTTATGTTAGGCGTTCTCACCCTATGCAGCTATTTATTGAACAACTTTGGTATTCGCCGACTAGGAGCGCCACTTTCAGCAATAATCGGCGCGGCAGTCCCAGTAATAACAGTCATTTTCGCCGGATTAATCATTCAAGAAAACCTAGATATAGTGCCGATTTTAGGAGTCCTATTAGTAACTTTTGGAGCGGCGGCAATCGGTTTAGAAAAAATGCAAACTCAGATCAAATCTTCTAGTTAAATCAACTAATAAAAAGCTAAAGTCATTCCCACCCTCAGACCCTCAGACCCCTACCCCCTAACCCCCCTAGCCCCTCATTGCTTCACACCACAGTCTATTCCCTACCTATTATCCTAAACTATAACCAGTTGATATTTTCGTGATAAATAATATGTAAAAATTCCCAAAAAAATACATATTGTTTAGTCGAAACTAAAGACATATTTCCAAATAGGGTGTATACTAAATTATTTAAAATAGATTACAGTCCTATAAACTCGTCATACAACTCTGGATGAATATGAGCAACGACATCGATCTGATCAAACAACTTAGTCCCAGTGCAATGGATCAGATCATGCTTTATCTGGCTTTCAGTGCCATGCGGACAAGTGGGCATAGGCATGGGGCATTTCTAGATGCAGCCGCAACAGCAGCAAAATGTGCAATTTATATGACCTATCTAGAGCAAGGACAAAACTTGCGAATGACAGGCCATCTGCACCATCTAGAACCCAAACGAGTCAAAATCATAGTTGAAGAAGTCAGACTTGCCCTCACCGAAGGCAAATTACTGAAAATGCTCGGTTCACAAGAACCCCGCTATCTAATTCAACTGCCCTACGTCTGGATGGAAAAATACCCCTGGATGCCAGGGAGATCCCGCGTTCCTGGAACAAGTCTCACCGGACAAGAGAAAAAACAAATTGAGCAGAAGCTACCCACCAACCTACCTGATGCCCAATTAGTCACCTCCTTTGAATTTCTGGAACTAATTGAATTTCTCCACAAGCGATCGCAAGAAGAACTGCCCCCACACCACCAGATGCCCCTGAGTGAAGCCTTGGCAGAACACATCAAGCGTCGTCTCCTTTATTCCGGCACAGTCACACGTATTGATTCCCCCTGGGGAATGCCCTTTTACGCCCTCACCCGTCCTTTTTACGCTCCCGTAGACGAACAAGAGCGTACCTACATCATGGTAGAAGATACCGCTCGGTATTTCCGCATGATGAGAAATTGGGCAGAACGCAAACCCAAAGCCATGCGCGCCGTAGAAGAACTAGATATCCCTGCCGAAAGAATGGAGCAGGCCATGGAAGAACTAGATGATATTATCCGTAGTTGGGCAGATAGATATCACCAAGATGGAGGCATCCCCATGATTTTACAAATGGTTTTTGGCGACAAAGACGACTAGCCCATCATGAGCAAGGGAACAAAGGGAGGAACAAAAGGCAATTTCTCCCCAATCCCATACTCCCTACACCCTACTTTCTAATTGACAAAAATATTAAGTATAGGGTTAACATTTTCACTACTTAGTAAATATCTTCCATTGCCAAGGTTTTAATTGTTATCAGTAGTGTTCTACTACTTAGGGTTTGATGTTCGCGTAGCGTGCCGTTAGGCATAAAAATCTTTTCATTAGGGCTAGGAGTCAGCACTTCGGCTACGCTCAGTGACCGGAGGAAGAATTAGAAGAAGAGAAGAACAGTAGACCTCTTGCATAAATTCTTTGGTGTCGCCAAGAATATGCTTGAAAAGCTCACGCAATCGCGCAAAGGCGCGAAGAAAATTTGAAAATCAAGACTTTTGCAAGAAGTCTAATTTATATAGCGCATCAATCATAGACTCTTAACTCAAGTTAGAGTATAGTAAATAATCTGTTATTAACTAAGAATATCCTGACAAATTGGTTAGGCTAATGTCATAATAGACTATTTGGGTAAAGTGTAAACAGGATTAAATTAAGGAAACTCATGTCCCGATATAGAGGGCCCCGCCTCAGAATTATACGTCGCTTAGGCGATTTACCAGGATTAACCCGCAAAAGCGCCAGACGCGCTTATCCACCAGGTCAGCATGGTCAAAACCGTAAAAAGCGATCCGAGTATGCTGTCCGTCTAGAGGAAAAGCAAAAACTCCGCTTAAACTATGGTCTAACCGAAAAGCAAATGTTACGTTATGTACGGAAAGCCAGACGTGTAACTGGTTCAACCGGACAAGTATTACTGCAATTGCTAGAAATGCGCTTAGATAATACGGTGTTCCGCATGGGCATGGCTCCCACCATCCCAGCAGCGCGTCAATTAGTTAATCATGGTCACGTCACCGTCAACGGACGGGTCGTAAATATTGCCAGCTATCAGTGCCGTCCCGGTGAAGATATCGCTGTTAGAGATAGAGAAGCATCTAAAAAGTTAGTGGAAGCCAACTTGCAATATCCCGGTTTAGCTAACCTCCCTAATCACCTAGAGTTTGATAAAAACAAATTGGCTGGTAAAGTCAATGGTGTAATTGAACGGGAATGGGTAGCACTCCAAGTCAATGAACTGCTTGTAGTGGAATACTACTCACGTCAAGCATAAACTTCTCTTTGAACCTCCCCCACAGCACACAACTTTAATCCATTTCTCCTCCTCGCTTGCGGGGAGGGGCTAGGGGTAGGATGTGATAGCAACTAACGAGCAGATAAAGCAGCAAATACCCATACTTTTATAGCCAAGTTTGACAGCCTGTCTTTTGACGTAAATAACTTTAGCAAATGACAATTATGAAGGATATTTCACTGAATTAGCTATTGTCGCCGAGGGAACACTAAATGAAAAGAATTCTTTCCGTTATACTGTTAGGCTTAACCATCTTCACTGTAGCCTTCAGTAGCCCAGCTTTGGCAGCAGATTCTGCCAGTGGAGCTAAAGTATTTAGCGCTAATTGCGCTTCTTGTCACGCGGGGGGCAAAAATTTGGTTAACGCTGCTAAAAGCTTAAAGAAAGAGGCTTTGGAAAAGTATGGTATGTACTCAGCCGAAGCCATTATTGCCCAAGTTACCAAGGGCAAAGGAGCTATGCCAACCTTTAAAGGTCGTTTAAAGCCTAATGATCTTGAAAATGTTACTGCTTATGTACTTGAACAAGCAGACAAAGGTTGGAAATAACTCATAATTCAGGATTCACACTCAACACTTTCTACTGATTCGGAAATTGTTGCTTAATCACCTGAGTTTTGACACTCTCCTGGCTATACTAAACAGGGCTTAATCATAAGATTCTGTGGGTAAGGGTTTAGCAGTGCTAAACCCCTACAAATTTGGGTTTTTCGTAATTTTGGAAAAGTCCATATCCCAACTGTTTTTAGTATAATGTCGGGAGAATTTCACCTGCCTCCTGCCTCCTGCCTCCTGCAAGTATGACAGCTTGTCTTTTGACATTGATGACTTTAAACAAGAATACTTACACTTAGTAACTCTTTTTGCTGTGTGTGAGATAACAACGTGAATCAATCTTGTTTTTTGTTCCCATCAATTGCCTTAATTTTATTATCATCCTTTCCTAGTATTGCTGCTCCTAATCAAACTATAAATTCAGATATTCCTACCCTGAGTGAAGTTGAATTACCCAATACTCAAGCTGAATTATTAACTCAAGAATCTCTACCCAGTGAAACTAGGGAAGAAACAGACACAGATTCTAGTGAAGATGCAGATATTGATTTAGAAGTAGTAGGAGAAAAAGATGCTTTACCTGAATCTACTCCCACTTATGTAATTGAAAAGGAAGAAATTCAAAAACAAGGTGCTACTAGCGTCGCTGATGTATTAAAAAGAATGCCTGGTTTTGCCATCAATGATGTTGGTCATGGAGCAGATATTCATACAGGTACATACTATCGCGGAGCATCAATTAATCAATCTGTATTTTTGATTAATGGTAGACCAATTAACACGAATGTCAGCACTTATCATGGTGGAACTGACTTAAATAGTATTCCTGTAGAGAGTATTGAACGAGTTGAATTATATAGTGGTGCTGCTTCCTCTTTGTATGGTTCTTCAGCCTTTGGAGGAATTGTTAATATTATCACCAAAAAAGGTTATAGTCAGCCAAAATTAACTGGTAGTGTGGAATTTGGCTCACTAAACTTGAATAATCAACAGGTGAGTTATAGCGGTTCATCTGATGCGGTAAGATACAATTTCAGTTTTGAAAGGTTTTTTATAGATAACCGTTATCCTGTTCCTGAAGGAGCAGCAAATCGTGATGCTCAAGGGTATTTATTCAATGCTGATACGGCTACTAGCACTTATTTTGGTAGTGTGGGTGTAGATTTAGATCAAAAAAATTCTTTAAATTTAGATGTAACTGCACTTAGTAGCCGTCGTGGTTTAATTTATTTTGGATTTCCCCTACAAAGAGACAGATTAGACCATGATGGTTTGAATGTTGGGTTCTCTTGGAAGACTCGACTGGCTAAAGATGAAAGTTCTAATTTAACCACAAAAATTGGTTATAACCGAGATTACTTTAGCACCTATGGACCAACGGGAGCTACATCTTACCGGACAGGGGTTTTAGATACACAACAAATTACCGCCAGAGTTGACCATGATTGGAAATTGACACCAAATAATCAATTACGTTGGGGATTAGATGTCAAAAATACTGATTTGTATGGTGATGTTTTGAGTTCTGACCCCAATCGACAGGCTAAAAATGAAACGGAAAATCGGAGTGTATTGAATACAGCTTTATTTGCTGTGAATACTTGGAAATTTAGCGATCGCTTGCTGGTAGACTTAGGACTAAGACAAAGCTTTGATGGGCAATTTGGTAGTTATTTTAACCCTAGTCTGGGTTTCCGTTATGGTGTCACACCAAAGGTCGCTGTTCGTGCAAGTTGGGCTGGAGCGCAGAGAAACCCTGGTTTAGATCAATTATATGTTTATGATACAGTTCACGGTTGGGACCCAAACCCAGATTTAAAACCAGAAACAGGATCATCTTGGACTGCGGGAATAGATGTCAATTTTTCCGACAATTTGCAGGGACAATTTACATATTTCGGTAGTAGTTTAGATAATAGACTGGGAATCATTGCTGGTAAATGGGAAAATGTTGGCTTAGTAGATACCAATGGTTTAGAAGCGGCTTTACAATTAAAAATTGCCCGTGAGTGGTCTACCTTTGTTAACTACACTTATACAGATGCCGAAATTAAAACCAGCTTAAATCCCGCAGAAAAAGGTTTACAGTTAGGGCTAATTCCCTACTCTCTATTGCAAACAGGTGTTAGTTACAGCAAAGAAGGATGGCAAGCTAATTTGTACATGACTTATAATAGTGGTTCCCGTAGGGCTATTTTTGCCGATACTAGAAGCAATACCGCCACAGACTTCATCCCATCTTACATAAATTTAGATTTGAGTGGAAGAGTTCCCATCACTAACAATTTAGGGCTGATGGTTTACCTAGAAAACTTACTCGGTGAACAATACGAGCGTGTAAACCGGATTTATAGTCCTGGATTCACCTTTCGTCTGGGGTTAACTGCCAATCTGTAGATTTTGACTGTAGAGATTGTTAAACAACCTCTACAGTTTTCCTTAATCTAATTGAAAATAGGGCAAATTTAATCTAAAAACTCAAATCCTAAATTGCTTAATTTTTGGGTGGTGTCCGTCGTCGTTGGAGAAAATCAGGTATATCCAATGAAGGTTTCTCTTTTGGTTCGGGAGTGGGATTTGGGGTATTAGTCGGTACTTGTGATGCAGGCTTCCTAATAGTAGTGGTTGTAGTAGGTACTGTTCTGGGAGTGATGACATTTTGGGGCGGTGGAGCTTGGATTTCGCCAGTGAAGCCAGTAGCGATGACTGTAATTCTGACTTCGCCTTGGAGTCGATCATCAATTACCGCACCAAAAATAATATTAGCATTGGGATCAACCACTTCGTAAATTGTTTCTGCGGCGGCGTTGACTTCGTGTAGAGTCAGATCGCTACCACCAGTAATATTAAAGACAACTCCCCTAGCTCCTTCAATAGAACATTCTAACAGAGGTGAAGAAATTGCCGCGATCGCTGCTTCCCTAGCTCTAGATTTACCTGAACTTACCCCAATCCCCATCAATGCTGAACCAGCATCTGCCATTACTGCTCTCACATCGGCAAAGTCAACGTTCACCAAACCAGGAATTGTAATAATATCAGAAATACCCTGCACACCTTGACGCAATACATCATCGGCATAGCGAAAGGCTTCTTGGACTGGAGTTTGTTCAGGAATCACTTCTAACAGCTTGTTATTGGGGATGATAATTAGGGTATCAACCCGACTTTTTAAGCCTTCTATCCCTTGTTCTGCTTGGGTGGTGCGTCGTCGTCCCTCGAAAATAAATGGACGTGTCACTACCCCAACGGTGAGAGCGCCCATTTCTTTGGCGATTTCTGCCACAATTGGCGCTGCACCCGTACCAGTTCCACCCCCCATGCCAGCAGTGATAAATACTAGGTCTGCACCTTCTAGCGCCGTCGCAATTTCATCACGGGATTCTTCTGCTGCCTTTTGACCAATGGCAGGATTACCCCCTGCACCTAAACCCCTTGTTAGTTTTTGTCCGATTTGTAACCGACTGGGAGCGCCAGCTAAGGTTAGAGCTTGAGCATCGGTGTTAATTGACCAAAACTCCACCCCACTGACATCCGACTCAATCATTCGGTTAACAGCATTACCACCGCCGCCACCCACACCAATCACCTTAATGTTGGCGACTCGACCCGGTACAATTTCACCAATGCGGTTATTTTCCACCTGAATTTTTTTACTATCGTGATTTTGTCCAAAGTTTAGCCCAGAGTTATTATAGGGACTATTGGAGTTAACTGCTAGAGGAAATCCTGGTTGTCCCGTAGATTGGGAATTTTTATAGTTAAGTTCTTGGTTATGATCAAGTGTCATTGGATTTGTAAAAAAGAGATAAACATCTTATAACAGGTGAAAGGCTAGATATAAATATTTACCTTCACTGTTAGGTTGTATCGGCTTTTTGAGCCAGGGATGGGAATTGGTGATCAATCTTACGACTGTCAGTGTAGTTTTCTTTCTTAATCACTATATTTTCAGGGTTGCCTGGGCATAATTTGTATTATCTCTGACATATATTACTGAAAATAAAAAGTTGGTTCTAACTTGGGAATTGATGACCTTGCCAGATGAGGCGTAGTTTATTACACACTTTAGCAGACTAAAAGCAACTCCACACTTAAAATTTTTGGTAAATTTAAAAATTTCTAAAAAATTGGTTCTAACCGGTTGGGTCTACTATTTTGGCACTAAACAAAGATAATGTCATTTGGGTAGGATTGGTTGATTTTTCCGGTTCATTTGTACTAATGGTGATTCAGGATTTTTGAGGTCGATATATTCTATTTGACTAATATCTAGTTTGGTTGATAAATTACGCATTTGAACGAGAACCTTAATTTGTTCAGGTAATTGGGGACTAGGAACACCAAGATGAACCTGTCCGAGTTCTGTTTGCAAAATTAAATTTGTAGGATTTTGGTAATCAATGACCGTAATCTTCAGGGAACTTTGGCTAATGAGTTCATATAGTTGAGGAAAAAAAGGACGGTATTGTTTTGGAGAACCAATCATTTTGAGACTAGGCAATTTGGTTTTGGGATGAAGGGATGTATATTTTTCCAGAGGCATCCAAACTCCACTGGCATCTATTAAACCTTTTTTGGGGCTATTTTGGGGACATTGGGGGGGTTGGCAAAGGCTGATTTGAGCGATCGCTACTGGAACTCGTTCTTGAATCTCAATGATTAAACCAGGGGGAAATAGACGACGGTTGACCGTTGCTTGGGCGATAATTGGTTGTTGTTTCAAAGATTGAGCGATCGCTGAAGGTTCAACCCGCCACAAAGACTGAGGATAGGTTAGCACCAATAGCGACTCAATTGCTTGCTCTGATAATAATTGCTTGCCTGACTTGATCTCCACTTGAGTGGGAGTTGTCAGCATCCACATTGGTTGGATTACTACCCAAAATAAACCCCCTGCCAATCCACTGATCACAAATGTCCGCCATATCGCCTGAAATATTTTCATTTGCCTTTGCCTACGCAATTTCTTACGTCGCTGGGCTAAATCTGTACGAGAAACCGATCCTATGACAGCCATTCCATCCCCTTGTTGATTTGTTGATCACTAAGGCAATGGTAACTTTTCTATTTTATAAAATGTATAAGTAGTCCGACAAAATTAAATTCATTCGTTGAGAGAGGGAACTCTTAACAGAAAAACCAGTTGTGTAATTAATTCTGTCTCATTACTTAGTCAGCGACTAATAAAAACAAAATATTTTTTTAAAAATACTGTATTTCATCCCCCTTGACAAAACAAATTAAAGTGGTTAAGTTTTATAAATTCTCAACTAATCAGTATCGTTGACTAAACTAAAACCTTTGACAAATCTACCATACAGGTCAAAACCAGAAATTTTTTGAGTCTAGGATATTGAGCAAGTACCAGCATTTTTTAATTAAAAAATTGTTGATCGGGCAAGATTTTTGGAAAAAAGTCAGGAGTCAGGAGTCACAAGTTCCGCGAAGGCATTCCACATAATCCTTACCTAAATTAGGTTTCAGGCATTTTTGACATATTATTTTTTGATGCAGTGTAAAAAACCGGAATCTAGATTTTATAAGGCTTTGAGAATTGTGGTGAGAAATCCGGGCGTAGCGTGCCGTAAGTCATATAAACCTAAAACTTAGATATATCAAGAGTTTGAAGGTGAAAAAGGTGAATCAGGTGCAAGGAATAACCGTTAAAAGTACCAAAAACCTATCACTTGATCAGATTCAAGTATATATTCCTCTTCTTCTAATTCTTCCTCCTGACTCCTGACTCCTGACTCCTGACTCCTGACTCCTGAC
>NZ_JAYGHC010000002.1:28569-35224 GCF_034932285.1 Cronbergia sp. UHCC 0137 | reverse complement strand
GACTCCTGACTCCTGACTCCTGACTCCTGTTTAAAGATTCTGTGTTTGCATACTGGCTAGAGAAATTGGGGATAAAAAGGTTACACACCAACTGCATCTACATCACATCTAAATGAGAACACAACTAAATTTGTCGCGGTTTTACAAAGCTTGTAACCCTAGCTACGCGCTAAATATGGGTAATATATTAGGGTTACAGTATTATATAGATTTTTCTGATGTACGTGGTTGCAAAATAGTTGAAGAATTGCAACGAACCATCACTCGTATTTCTCCAGATGAGCCAACCTGCCAGTTATTTACAGGTCATATTGGCTGCGGTAAATCAACAGAACTGCAACGCCTCAAAGCAGAATTAGAATTAGCAGGGTTTCATGTCGTTTATTTTGAGTCTAGTCAAGATTTGGACATGGCAGATATAGATATCAGCGATATTTTGTTAAGTGTAGCGCGTCAGGTTAGTTTCAGTTTAGAAAAAATTGGCATTAAATTGAAACCGGGTTACTTTAACAACTTGTTCCAAGAAGTTGGGGATTTTTTACAAAGTCCCATAGAATTGTCAGCAGAAGGAGAACTATGGTTAGGAATTGCCAAAATTACGGCAAAAACCAAAGATAGCGCCCAAATGCGTAATCAATTGAGACAATATCTTGAACCAAGAACCAATAGTATTTTACAGGCAATTAATGAAGAAATTTTAGAAAAAGCTGTAGAGCAGTTAAAGAACCGTGGTCAAAAAGGCTTGGTAGTGATTGTTGATAATTTAGATCGGGTGGATATGCGTCCAGTGCCATCAGGGCGATCGCAACCAGAATACCTGTTTATTGACCGTGGTGAACAGTTGCGTAGGCTCAATTGTCATTTAGTGTACACAATTCCCCTAGCTTTAATTTTTTCCAAGGAATACGAAACACTAAAAAACCGTTTAGGGGGAGGGATTGCCCCCAAGGTATTACCGATGGTACTGGTACGTCAAAGAAATGGTGATGACTATGAACCAGGGATGTCGTTATTGCGTCAATTGGTGTTAGTGAGGGCGTTTCCAGAGGTTAGCTGGAATGAGAGACTATTATTAATTAGAGAATTATTTGATCATCCTGACACCTTAGATCGAATTTGTCGGGTAAGTGGTGGACACATTCGGAATTTATTAGGTTTACTTTATAGCTGTTTGCAGAGGCAAGATCCGCCGTTTTCGAGGGATTGTTTAGAAGCAGTGATTAAAGATTATCGTGATGATTTGCTGTTAGCAATTGATGAAGACCAGTGGGAATTATTGTTTAAAGTGGTGAAATGGCAGAGTGTAAAAGGTGAATCTGACTATCAAAGTTTACTGCGGAGTATGTACTTATTTGAATATCGCGATCGCCAAGGACGTTGGTTTGGAATTAGTCCAGCTTTAGCGGAAACAGAAAAAGTCCTAAATTGGCAACAAAAACCCGTGAGAATTTGAGTGTTGAATAATCGAATATTCCTAAAGTTAAAACAGGGGTAAGGGGTAAGAGGTAAGGGGTAGAAAATAAAAGGCAAGGATATAATCACCAAGGTATCGATCCAGCTTGGGAAATATCTCTCGATCAAGTTATGACAAACCAGGATTTTACAACAGCGATCGCTAAAAACAATCAGTTAGGTTTACAAAGACTGATGAGAGCGATCGCTCTTTCTCAAGGACATTTTGCTCTAATTTTAGTCAGGTGTAACTATCAACATCTCCGAGAGCAAATGTTGAAAAATATCCGCACCATTAGCAAAAATATGGATTTGCCAGCGGTAGCGATCGATCCATCAACAACTTCTTTACTGAGTAACATAGTTTCATCTTTTGATCCAGATTATTTACCATCAGCCGTTATTGTTTTTGGTCTTGATTCTGTGATCAACATTGAAGATATACTAACTGGAATTAATCAAGAAAGAGATATTTATGCAGAAATTTTACCCTTTCCTTTGGTGTTATGGCTACAAGATGAAACCGCATCTTTACTATCTAAATTAGCACCTGACTTTAAAAGCTGGGCGGCCACGACAATTAAATTTGAAATAGATCACGCGAGTTTAATTACTTTAATTCAGCAAGATACAGAATATTTATTTAACAAAATCTTAGAAATTGGTGCAGCTAACTTTTTATCTAATAATTACCTAGATTTAGATCCACAATCTCAACAACGGGATGAAATGCAGTCTGCTCAAAATGACTTATTGCGTTTATATGGAATTGAATTAGAACCAGAATTACAAGCAAGTTTAGAATTTGTATATGGGCGTGATCAACATATTAATGATCAAATTGAACAGGCAATAAATCATTATCAAAAAAGTTTAAACTTATGGCAAAACCATCAAGATTCTCCGAATTTACTAAAACAAGCGGTTGTCTTATTTCATCTTGGGTTATGCTATCGACGTATGGCAGCTTTATATCGAGGAAATAGCCAGACTTACTGGCAATATGCACTGTTAAAATTTAACCAATGTTTGAATATTTTAGAAGCTGCACCAAGATTTGACTTGATGGCAAAATTCATTTTACCAGCTTGTGAAATGTTGCATCGTTTAAAATTTTGGAGAGATTTAAAAACATTAACTAATCAATCATTACAATTACATCAAAAATATGGGATTCCTGCCCAAATTGCTCAAGATTACGGATTTTTGGCAGATGTAGCAGTATCTGAAAATAATTGGTCACTTGCATATCAATTAATCAATTCAGCCATCACAATTGCACAAGAAATAACAGATATGCAAGGACAGCAACAAAGCTGGTATCTTTTATTGTTGGCACGAATACAAAAAAATTTAGGCGAGAGAGAAGAAGCGATCAATAATTTAGAATGGGCAAAGCTGGTATGTGATTTACAGGATGAACCATATTTATATTTAGAGATTTTATCAGAATTGCGATCGCTCTATTTTCATGAACTGGGTAACTATGCAGAAGCATTTAAACTCAAGCAAGAAACAATCCAAATTGAACACCAATATGGGTTTCGTGCTTTCATTGGTGTAAATCAATTACAACCACAACGTTATAGAGTTAATTCAGTTTTGTCAACTCCTAGAAAAACCTTTATTTCTGAAGCAATAGCCCAGGAAATATCCACTTCTGGCAGACAGCAAGATGTTAATCGTTTAGTAGAAAGAATTGCCAGGACAGATTATAAACTTACAGTTATTCATGGACCATCTGGAGTTGGTAAAAGTTCAATTTTAAAGGCTGGTTTAGTTCCCGATTTAAAAGGAAAAGTAATAGGTGAGAGGATTCCTTTACCGATTGTTTTATCTGTTTATACAGATTGGGTAATGGTTTGTGGCAGAAATATCAGCCAAGCAATAGAAAATAAAGCCCTGTCTACATTCAAAGAATTTACTCCAGCAACTATTTTAGATCAAATTCGACTGGCAGTTGCACAAAACTATATAATTATTCTGATTTTTGATCAATTTGAAGAATTTTTCTTTAATGGTAACTCCCTCACTAAAAGGGTAGAATTT
Organism: Cronbergia sp. UHCC 0137; assembly: GCF_034932285.1. NCBI lineage: Bacteria > Bacillati > Cyanobacteriota > Cyanophyceae > Nostocales > Nostocaceae > Cronbergia > Cronbergia sp. UHCC 0137. Next base: position 31,723 of record NZ_JAYGHC010000002.1, on the reverse strand, counting down.
TATAGATTTTTTAGTGAATGTTTAAATATTCCCTTTGTCAAAATTATTTTATCATTAAGAGAAGACTATTTACATTATCTTTTAGAACTGGAAAGACTGGGTAAACAAAAACATGATCATTCTTATAATTTAAGTGTTATTAACGAAAATATTCTAGATAAAGATATTCGTTATTATATCGGAAAATTCAGTAAACAAGAAGCGATCGCTATTATCGACCGATTGACAAAAGACTCTTGTTTTGAAATAGATAAAGAGTTAACTATTCAATTAGTAGAGGATTTAGCAGAACAAACAGATGAAGTACATCCTATAGAATTACAAATAGTTGGTGCTCAACTCCAAGCAGAAAATATTACCACTCTTGAACAATATCAAGGTTGTGGTGGGTCAAAAAAACTGGTAGAACGCTGGTTAGAAGAAGTAATTAAAGATTGTGGTACTGAAAATGAAACCCTGAGTTGGCAATTGTTATTTGAGTTAACTGACGATAAAGGAACAAGACCTCTAAAAAGTAAAGTTGATTTAGGGAATATTTTAGGAGAAAATCAGACCTTTGATCAAGTTTGGGAACTGATTTTAGAAATATTGGTAGGTTCAGGGTTAGTTGTGCAAATTAAAGAAGAGTTAGGAGAACGTTATCAACTCGTTCATGATTATTTAGTTGAACCAATTCGGCGAAAAAATAACTATGGTATGGTTGCCGAACTTGAAAAAACCAAACTTGCAAAAGACAAAGCCGAAGTTGCTCAAAAATTAAGTCAAGAAAAACTCAATCTAGCTTTACAGCAAAGACTCAGAGAAGCGCGAATTGCTGGATTAGTATTAGCAGTCATGGCAGGAATAATTGGTGCTTTGTGGTGGCAAACTAACATTCAAAAACGGGCAGCCATTCGTCAAACTATCCGGGCAGAACGCAGCGAAACTAACTTAAAGATTAGCGCGATCGCTGCTGCTAGTGAAGCCCTATTTGCCTCCAATAAAGAATTTGATGCCCTATTAGAAAGTTTGCAAGCTTGGAAACGACTCAAACAAGCCGATGGAGTTCAACCAGATACTAGAATGCGGGTAATTACAGCCCTACAACAAGCAGTTTATGGGGTGACAGAAATGAACCGCTTGGAAGGACACACAGATATTCTTTGGGGTGTCACCTTTAGCCCTGATGGTAAATTATTGGCTTCGGGAAGTCGCGATCGCACAGTGAAAATTTGGCGTGTTGACGGGATGTTACTCCAAACTCTCAAAGGTCACACCGATGCCGTATCTAGCTTAAATTTCAGTCCAGATGGTCAGATTCTCGCCTCTGCTAGTTTAGATCGCACTATACAACTTTGGAGAAAAAACCCAAATACTGGTCTATTTGATGCCCAACCATTCAAAAAAATTACAGGACACAAAGATTGGATTTACAGCCTGAATTTTAGTCCCGATGGAGAATTACTAGCAACTGGTAGTAAGGATACAACCATCAGACTTTGGCGCAAGGATGGTAGTTTGGTGAAAATTCTCAAGGGACATCAAGGCTGGGTTAATTGGGTAACATTTAGTCCAGATGGACAATACATCGCTTCAGCTAGTGACGACAAAACAGTAAAAATTTGGCGACGAGACGGGACTCTGGTTAAAACTTTATCAGAACATCAGCAAGGTGTAACTGTGGTTAGTTTTAGTCCCAATGGTCAAGTGCTGGCCTCAGCCGGTCGTGATCACACAGTGAAACTATGGCAATGGCAACCTAATAACAGCGAGGACGGATTTAAAGTTACCCTGGATAAAACTTTACTTGAGCATACTGGGATGATTTGGAGTTTAAGTTTTAGTGCTGATGGTCAAAAATTAGCTTCTAGTGGTGATGACAATACAATCAATCTCTGGACTGTGAATGGTAATTTAATTAAAACCTTCCGGGGTAATAGTGATGGTGTGTCCAGTGTGGTTTTTAGTCCAGATAGTCAAATCCTAGTATCAGCAAGTTATGATAAAACTATCAAAATCTGGAGTCTGGATACCTCCAAATTACCTGTACTGCGTGGTCATGGAGATCGAGTTTTGAGTGTAGCTTGGAGTCCTGACGGTCAGATGTTAGCTTCTGGCAGTCGCGATCGCACAATTAAACTTTGGCGACGATCTGCTAAAACAGGCAAGGTAGAAACTACACTTTATAAAACACTACGGGGACACACAGATCGAGTTCCTAGCGTCAGTTTTGACCCCAAGGGTGAAATGTTAGCTTCGGCTAGTTATGATGCAACCATCAAGCTTTGGGATCGAGATGGGGCGATAATTCAGACTTTGCTAGGTCATAACGACAGTGTAATGAGTGTCAGTTTTAGCCCCGATGGTGAAATTTTAGCCTCTGCTAGTAAAGATCAAACCGTGAAACTTTGGAATCGTCAAGGTAAGTTACTAAAAACCTTGGTAGGCCATCAAGGTTGGGTAAATAACGTCAGTTTTAGTCCAGATGGTCAAGTTTTAGCCTCTGCTAGTGATGACCAAACAGTGAGATTATGGCGACAAGATGGTACTTTAATTTCTACTCTCTTACCTCATCAAGGCTGGGTATTAGGAATCAGTTTTAGTCCCACCGACCAAATCCTGGCTTCTGCAAGTTGGGATAACACCGTAAAATTATGGCGACAGGATGGGACATTTTTAAAGACTTTGTTAAAGGGATACAGTGATAGCGTTAATGCTGTAACTTTTAGCCCTAATGGTGAACTCCTAGCTGCTGCCAGTTGGGATAGTACGGTCAAAATTTGGAGTCGTGAGGGTAAACTAATTAAAACCCTGAGTGGGCATAATGCGCCAGTATTTAGTATCAGTTTTAGCCCTGATGGTCAAACACTAGCCTCGGCTAGTGATGACAACACCATTATTCTCTGGAATTTAAATCTTGACGATTTGTTACTTCACGGGTGTAGTTGGTTAAGTAATTATCTCAAATACAATCAGAATGTCGAAGAGAGCGATCGGCGTTTGTGTCATGGAATTGTTAATTAGAGAGTAGGGAACAGGGAACAGGGAACAGGGAACAGGGGAGGCAGGGGAGGCAGGGGAGGCAGGGGAAGCAGGGGAAGCAGGGGAAGCAGGGGAAGCAGGGGAAGCAGGGGAAGCAGGGGAAGCAGAAATTATTATTCATCTCCACAGGAAA
>NZ_JAYGHC010000002.1:15177-28429 GCF_034932285.1 Cronbergia sp. UHCC 0137 | reverse complement strand
GGAAAATCGTTCAGTTCCACAGGAAAATCGTTCAGTTCCACAGGAAAATCATTCATCTCCACAAGAAAATCGTTCAGTTCCACAGGAGAATCGTTCATCTCCACAAGAAAATCGTTCAGTTCCAATCACCAATCATCCATTACCCATCACCAATCACCCATTACCCATCACCCATTACCCATTACCCATCACCCATCACCCATCACCCATTACCCATTACCTCTCCTCTTCCTCCGATTCTATTGGCAAATTAACTAAAAATGCTTGTAGCCGCATCCGTTCAATATAAGGCCAACCCCCCTGTGATTCAATATCTTTTAACAGCGCGTATAGTCTTTGGCGATTATCAGGTAAATTATCTTGAAATACTCCATCCCGAATGTCTTTATGTAATTTTTCTAACTGTCGCAGCAAAGTCAACAGCGCTATTACATCCCCTTGACACTCTTGGGACGCATCTTCTACTGCCATAGCGATCGCTTGCAATTTACAGGATAAATCCCCTAATGGCAATTTTTCTACATTACTCATGCAATTTTCTCAATCTAAACAAGTTCAACTCAAATTTACCTAACATTGGTATCTTTAACGTTTTTATTCAGATCAAATCGACTATCTCAAATTTATCCCTACTCAACATCTCTGCCACACCCTCTGATAGAATTAAATGCTATGTGTGAGTAGGTCAGCAGAATAAAACCAAACTTTGTAAAGAAAAGTAAAAAAGGCTAAAACCCTTTTTCCTCCCGCTCTGTAACGAAGTGCGGTAGTTGAACGCAGTCAAAACTTTGATTTTGAGTTAAAAAAAATCGTATGATCTGGCTGATTTCCCATTCAAAAATGGGCGGTATGTATTGGCGACACTTAATGGTAGGTTATTAAATGCCTATGTGAATAGGTGATTTAATATCATCAGAAAAGTAATTCCTCAGTCTTAGACCAAGGAATAAAGAGTTTGCCCTTTAACCCGCTCGGTGGTTGACCCACTGCGAATGACTAGGCTTTAAGCCCTGGAATAAGTTTAGTCAATCGGTGACAGCGTTTTTGTCAATAGCAAAGGCAAAGCAAAAAACAAAATCCACTTCGTTTTCCAAGTACGCGCTTATGCCTGTTGTGCATCAGGGTGTACTCATCCATTTAGATATTAATTTTTGACATTGAGGTTGACCATGAGGTATCGTGCTTTAATCGTTGCATTCTTGGCTTTATGTTTGGGGCTAATAACCGCTTGCAGTGATGCTCCATCTACTAGCGGCAAAGACTTACTAACTTACGAACAAATTCGCGGGACTGGTTTGGCTAACAAATGCCCCCAACTATCAGAAACCAGCCGGGGTTCTATTCCCATTAATGCTACTCAGTCTTACAGCATTAAAGAACTTTGTTTAGAGCCTATCAATTTCTTTGTTAAAGAAGAACCAGCCAATAAAAGACAACAAGCAGAATTTGTACCTGGCAGATTATTAACCAGATACACTTCTACTATTGATCAAGTGCAAGGCAGTCTAAAAATCAACGAAGACAATAGCCTTACCTTTGTTGAACAAGATGGTCTTGATTTCCAAGCCATTACCGTCAAACTTCCCGGTGGTGAATTAGTACCTTTTCTCTTCACCGTTAAAAACTTAGTTGCCCAAAGTCAACCCAATTTGAGCAGCATTAACACCTCCACCGACTTTGAAGGAACTTTTAAAGTTCCCTCCTATCGTGGTGCGGCTTTCCTAGATCCTAAAGGTCGTGGTGTCGTTTCTGGCTACGATAATGCTGTAGCTTTACCTGCCCAGGCTGATGATGAAGAATTGACTCGCACAAACGTTAAACGTGTGGACATTCTCAGTGGTAAGATTTCTCTACGAGTAACTAAAGTAGATAATGCAACTGGTGAAATAGGCGGTACGTTTGAAAGTGAGCAACCATCTGACACAGATTTAGGCGCTGGTGAACCAAAAGAAGTCAAAATCCGCGGTTCTTTCTATGGTCGGATTGAACCAAGTATAGCCTAATTCCTATTCATTCCATCTACCCCCTGACAACAGGGGGTTTTTTGTCTGAATCAGGATAACCAGGATTACAGGATTTTTAGGATGTGGTTGTTTGGTTGTCTGTGGAAAATACAGATTTTAGGATGATTGATAAATTATCTGTTAAATTGTTTTTTGTCTGAATCAGGATAACCAGGATTACAGGATTTTTAGGATGTGGTTGTTTGGTTGTCTGTGATAAATACAGATTTTAGGATGATTGATAAATTATCTGTTAAATTGTTTTTTGTCTGAATCAGGATAACCAGGATTATAGGATTTTCAGGATGTGGTTGTTTGGTTGTCTGTGATAAATACAGATTTTAGGATGGTTGATAAATTATCTGTTAAATTATTAGCTGTTACTTCTTGACTATTACTTCTTGACTATTACTGTAATTGTATTTTAAAGTATTCCAATATTCACAGATAATTTATCAATAACAATCCTGTAAATCCTTAAATCCTGGGTATCCTGATTCAGACAATTAAAATTTGAGCGTGAAAGTGCTGTAATTGTATTTTAAAGTATTCCAATATTCACAGATAATTTATCAATAACAATCCTGTAAATCCTTAAATCCTGGTTATCCTGATTCAGACAATTAAAATTTGAGCGATCGCACTGATAAAATAGAGGTGGAGGACTTTCCACCCCTAAACGAGAAATTATTTTTTGAAAGTCTCTTGTCTATTAACTACGCACCGCTTCAGGCCATAGTTCTCGCAAAGCTGGAGGCATCATATTAACTACATCTTCAATTTCACCAGGGGAAACCCTTTGAGCCATAATTTTGAAAACAGCACGCACCAAAGACTCAGTATCAAGATCAGGATTAATATTGCGGAAGTAATCACGGATATGCTGGAAAAACTCTTCTTTAGTGCGATCTTTATGAGTTTTACTTCCCGGCCTCCAGTTTTCGTAGTAAAATCCACTTAATAAAATCGGCAGTTGCGCTCCTAGATGTGATGCTTCTTCCACAGTCAGGCGATCGCGCAATGCGTGTAATGTAGCCCGTAAGCCTTGAAACACTTGGTGTTTATTTTCCCAACCCAGTTCTTTTGTTAATTCATTTACCCAGGGCATGGTCTTTTGAACAGTAGCATCAAAGATATCAAGTCCCGTCATTGTCATAATTATCCCTCCTATTTTTGGACTTAATTTCCTCAAAAACTGCCAAAAATCCTGGTTTGACAACGGCAGTTCTATCTAAAATTCAGCCATTCCCATATTCTATAAACCTAGATATTTTTTGACTTCATTCTAGAAGAATATTTCTAGATAAAATAACCCCCTTAAAGTTTATTGATTTATCACCCTTTCAAGTCTACGGTGTACACACAATTTGGGAATTATCTGTTATTGTCCATAACACCCCACCCTTAGCAAGCGAAGAGGGGGCTATGATCTATTTATTTGATCCAACTAAAAACTTTTGTATTGAGCCTACTTTTACAATTATTCTATCTGGTGAAACCCTACTTTCTCTAAGAGGATGTTTGAAAAGTTTCCGGCGATTATAAAGATGCCTCCGGCACGCTACCGCGAACGCTACTACACAAGCCAAGTCCACCTGCGTGGACTAAGGAAAGATTAAGGGTTTGAAACCCACGGAGGCGGTCACTGAGCTTGCCGAAGTGTGGGTTTTGTCTCTATAGCCGCGACTTCTAGTCGCCAGGGCGAGTATGAATTTAGACTTTTCAAACACCCTCTAAGAGATATTTCCTTCTACAATTTTAATCTCTTCTTCTGTTAATTCGTAAAGTTGATAAACCATTTGATCAATTTCTGCTTCTAATGCTGTTGTATCTGCGTTCGGATCTGATTTTTTAGCGTTGAGAACTTTATCAACTAATTTTTCTAAATCTAATTTATTACTAGAAATCTTTATTGGTAAAGAACAAAGTTCATAAATTCTAATTTCTGGAAAAGTTATATCTTGTCTGTTATATTTCTTTTTAAAATAAAATGCCATTAATTTAGAGTTTAGAATCCCCAGAATATACTTTGTAAGCGACTGATTATAAGGTTTGACTATTTGTAATAACTTACTGGTGACAAAATTATCATTAGTGTAACAAGCAATAAGTGTTTTACCAACAATACGTCTTACTAATATTCTTTCTCCTTCAAAAAGAGAAATATCTCTGGGAGCAGCAAGATTTGAACCATATTTAAGCCACCTATTTTGCCAACAAATCAAATATGTATTAACATCTTTTCCTTCTAAATATGGTCTATATGTATCATCTATCTGGAAATTAGCTTCAAATATTTTATTTTGTGCATCTTCTTTTTTTTGCTTGGGATTTCCTTTTCCTGTTTCGTAAATTTTAATGCCGAATTTTATGACAGCTAAATCTTCTAATAACTGGCTGGCATTTTCTATCTTATTTCTTAATAAAACATCCTTTTCTGTAATATCAATATTAATAATTTTTAACTCATCTTGCCCCCAGAGAGATTGATTAACTATACACTTACTCATAAGCTGGGAATTATTCTCTAAACTAGGAATTAAAATCTCTGTTTGATTAGTAGAGTTAATTTTTTTCTGAATTAGTGTAATTATTGGTAAAACTGTAGCATCTTCAAAAACTTTTGTTTTAGAATAATCAGCTATTTTTATGATATTTAATTTAAGGATTATATTTCTAATTAAATTGTTTTTTTGATTATTTAACCATGTATTTGGAGTGATGTAGCAAATAAAATCTTTGGATAAAACAGTAGCTAATTCCCAAAATAATACATAAGCATCAAATTGATATTCTGCACCTTTATAATTATTTGAATAATAACTAAATTCAGCTTTTCCTAATCCCCATTCTCTTCCTCCTATATAGGGAGGATTACCAATAACCACATCAAAACCAACAAAATCACCTTCCTCATTCAAAACTTCAGGAAACTCAAAACGCCATTCCAGCGCATTTTCGTAAATTTTACCGCTTTCTATATCTTCAATTTCAACTCTTAATTTATCAATCTCATTATTTAATTTAGTAATCTTTTTCTCCCGCACCTTTTGATCAGCTTTTGTTTCTTCAAATAACAAAATTTGATTTTCTAAATTATAAAGATCACCCTCTAATTTTCTTAACTTGGTTTTATTTGGATCAATTCCTTGTAATGTTGTTTTAAAATTACGTTTAATATCATCAATCAATCTTTCCATTTCCCGCTTCTGCTCTTTATTTTCAGCATTGCGGTAAGTTTGCACAGCATTTTTATAACTTTCTATACTGCATTTATTTTTATTTAAAGCTTGTCGCAAATCTGCATCTAACGCAAAACGACTAATTAAAGAATTACCGCATTTGATGTTAATATCAATATTTGGTAAAGTTTCCAATTCTGTGTAATTACTTTCAGCTTTATAATAAGCATTTTTTAAAAGTTCAATCCACAACCGCAATCTACATATTTTTACAGAATTGGGATTAATATCTACACCAAATAAACAATTTTCGATAATCGTTTGCTTTTCATGAAATAGGGTTTCTTGTATCCGTTGACTTTCTTGATTTTTGGGATTATACTCAAATAATAAACCATCATCATCAGTGATAACCAATTCATCATTTACAACTTCTACATGATAATCTCTTAATGTTTTACCTTGTCTATCCAGTAAAATCTTGAGTTCGCTTTTAATTGCTATAATTTCATTGAGTGCAGAAACTAAAAAATGTCCTGAACCGACCGCAGGATCACATATTTTTAGATTATTAATAATTTGATTAGCGTCTTTTTTATCTTTTATTTTGTCATATAATTGATCAATATTTTCACAATTCCAACCTTTAATTTCATTAAATTTCTGTAAAACTGCTCTACGAATTGTTTCACGACACATATACATGGTAATGAAACCGGGAGTAAAGAAAGAACCATCTTTATAACCGTTAATTTTCTCGAAGATTAAACCCAATACCGAAGCGTTAATTAATCTTTTATTTTCTTCTTGAATATCTTCTGAACCTTCACTACTAAAATCGTAAGCGTTGAGAAATTCAAACAGGTATTCTAAGGTATTAATTTCACCTGTTCGCTTTTTACCATTGCTGTCTTTTAATACGCTAGAAGAAAAAATTGGTAGATTTTCATCTCTAAGATTGCTGAGAAAGATGGTTACTTGTTCGATATCTGTTGGTTCAAATAGAGAACTGTTTAAATAAGGAACATTGCTAAATAGTTTTTTTACACTTTCATTTCTTTCGTTTGGTTTGCGAGCTAATACACTAAAGAAAAGACTATTAAGATCATCGTAATTCTTGACTTTATCTAAATTCAAAAATCCAAAGGATTGATCATTTTTGTGATATTTGATTAATTGAGCTTCTAATAATTTCAGAAAGAGGATTCTATTGATCCAAGTGATTGATAATTGTAAACTAACATTAAAAAGTTTGTCTTGGTAGGTTTCTCCAAATTGTTCTGATTTCTCCAGTCTAGATATTTTATCTAAACTATCAAGTTGTATAATTGCATTTTCAATTAAAGAACCGGTATTTCGTTCACTTTCTTTTTGACGCTGAATCAGTTTTTTACTACCTTCTTTAGTTTCTGTTAAACCAATAATATGTAATAATTCGCTGTAAAATGTTTTATCAAGGGTGTTACTATCATTTACAAAGGGTAATTTTAATAAATGTTCTGGTGAAAGCAATTTAAACAGTGCAATCAATTGATGATCATCTGCATTTTGACCAGGTTTTAAATGTTCTTGATAATCTCGAATATCAAAATAAGTAAAGGTAATTTTGTCTTGAATCTCTGCGATAGCGGGTTGAGCAATTTCTTTATAGAAAAAATCTGTTTTTTTACTGGATAGTCTTCCGGCTTCAAAATCGGTAAATTTATTTAAAAGTGCTTTGTTTTCAATAAAAGACTTTTCAAAACTATTTGCATCAAAGATAAACCATTGGTAAATGTTAGTTGCTATTAAATAGCGAATTTCTAAATTTTTCTCTGTAATACGTTCACGCAAAAAATATAATATTAATTCTTGAAATGCTTTGGTGTTAAGATTGTCAACTTTTAGCATTTCTGCTTTGTTGGTTGGCTTTTTAGCTTCTAAAATTACCCCAACGGTAGTTTTAGCATCTTTTCCGTTGTGAATAACGAGATCATTACGTCCTTTTGTGTTGATAAAATGATCAGAACCGTAATATGTATTTTTTAGAAAATCGGCTATGAGATTTTTATGAAATTCTTCTGATTCAGCTTCGTTGATTTGATTAAGTAGTGTAATTAGATTATTTTTAAATAGTTCAATTTCGTTCCTGTTGGGTTTAATTTTCAGGAAGGCTTTGTTTAAGGCTTTTCTAGGTTGGATTTGATTCATTTGGGTAAAAATTTAAAAATAAAAAGACTTTTTTAAACAAACCACAGAGGCACAGAGGACACAGAGAAATGAGAAGAACAAATTTTTAAACCACATTCAACAGGTAATTTAAGACAAAAAATAATATCAATTACCTAACTAGCAACTTAGGTTAATAGATTCTGTCAATGCGTAACTCCTACATTTCGTTGGAAATTTAAAAAATATGTTTCAGAGTTTCTTCTAAACTAAAAGGACATTCTTGTGGAAAGAGATTTATTTTAATTTCTGTTTCTTCGGCTGCTTTAAGACGTGCTTTTTGATAACAATCTACAAATATTTCTTGAAGTAAAGGTTGTAAGCTAGGACTATCTTCTAATAATGTATCAATGCAAATGCGCTGTTCCGTAATGGTGCTACGCCAACTTTGACTGCGTTTTTCAGGTTGATATTGCCATTTAAGTATGTGCATTAATAAGACAATTAACCGATTTTTTAATTCCCGTTTTTCACCTCTTCCCATGCTTTCAATTTCTTCGATTAAGTTAGGTACATCTATTTGATTAAAACTGTTATTTTTTAATTGTTCGACAATGGTTTGTGTCCATAGATAAAAGTCTTGATCATAAAGACTTGGGGTATTAATAAAAGATTGATTAGTCATTAATATTCGTCTCCGGTTAAGTTCATTTAAGCCTAAAATTCAATATTAGGGTTTATCCCAATACAATTCAGTTAAAAATAAAAATTTGGTTTCTTCTCTTTTCTCTGTGTCCTCTGTGCCTCTGTGGTTTGTTTAAAAAATTAATTAGATAACTAGCAACTTGATTTAATAGTATAACCCAATAAAGTGGTGAAAATGTTGGGTTTCCTTGCGTCAACCCAACCTACGATTGAAAGGTAAATTTAACGAATGTTGCAGGATTTGCGATCTCTATCGTTTTCTGGATGTTGCCAAGAATAGGCAAAGTGACTCACTGCATTGATTTGAGGGGCAAATTGACGTAAAGCTTGCATTTGATCCTCTAAAGGAGGACGATTACTAATTGGTTTTCCCCATAAACCAGCTAAAGCGGGAATTACCTTTGTATCTGGTTTAGCGGCGTTTAATACGGATTGCACTTGTGTAGCAATACAATCGGCACTACTACAGGTAGCATAGGACATGGGATGCCATTCTTGGGTACTAGGGAAACGATCCCAAGGTTGTAAGCGAGAATCATAACCTTTGCCTATAACTTTGTTTCCTTCGGGGAAAAATACTACTCCCGTGGGTATGCCTTGCTGCTGTGCGGGGTAACTAGCTAGGGCAACAAAATCCAAAATTCCTTGCATCGCATGGGCTACAGCCAATTGCCATAATTCAAATTGTAATGTAGGTTGTCTCTGGGCTGCTGTTAATTTGGGCTTTTGTTGGACTGATTTTTGCTCAACTGAATTTTCCTGGGCGACATTTTCCTCAACTGGGGGTGGAATAATGCGACCTTGCCACATAGGTTCATCTTCTTGTGGATACAGTTTATCAACTTCATTGATATCTCCTGCGGTGATATATCCCCTGAGCAAAAAGCGACGCATTAATTCTGTGCCTTTCAAGTTTTCACCGCGACGCAGAAAAGCCTCTTGAGTGGCTGGACTATATAACCATAAATCCTTGACTTTAGTGGATATAGAATCAGTACCGGCTTGTCTGGGATAGCGAACATAATCAAAGAGGACTCCATCTGGACGACGACGGAGGATTTCTTGTACTAATCGGTAAATATCGGTTCTGGCTTGGGTATTGTAGGGGTCAACGAATACTTGAGAGCCATCATCTACAACATACAAGCTGGTTTGACCTTTGCCATTGCGAGCGATCGCTTGTTCTCTGTCTGCTCTCCGACCATAAGTATAACCGAAGTTGACGGTAAACATCCAAGCATAAACTTTTAACCCTCGTTTACGCCCTTCCTCAATTCCCATTGCTAGTAAATCAACTTTTTCTGCTCCCGGTGTCCGCACTACGGACGGCCAAACTGTGGGGTTATTTGCGGTTGGTAATAGTACCTGTCCATCATAAAATGCTTCTAAATAAACTTCGTTGTAACCTTTATTGACAATGTGATCCATAATTTTGGCGACTTCTCCCTTTTCTCTATCACAGGGATACAGACGCAGCCAAATTGCTTGGGTTTTAGGCCAATTACGATTACGACATTCTTCTAGTTCTTTGCTGTGTTGTTGTAATAGACTTTGGTAGCGGTTTTCAGCGTCTTTATTGCCTTTGAGTGCTAATAAACGCAAGTTTTCTTTTTCCTCGGTGGCTTTGGATGATAATTGGCAATATTGGTTTGCTTGGGCTGTTGCGGGTTGGCTGCCAAAATTGGAAATCAACAAACTAATGCTAACAGCTACGGCTACGAGGGTTTTGGAAGACCGGCGCAGGGATGGCCTGAAAAATATGTGTTTGAGCAAGGTCAGAGAAGGGTTAGACATATAAATAGGTAGATGGAAAAACGATCATCAAGACGAATTTAAAGAACTTGGGGGTGAATTTCCCAAATTTTGGTGATCAGGGTTTTCAAGCCCAATCTTTCCAGACTCCTAAATTCTGTTTTCTGTTGCCGACTTCTTGATCAAATCATTAAATAGGCTCTAGCGATCGCTCTAATCAGGTAAAGTACAGTTAGCGATCGCTATTGATTGAATAGGTTATTTTAATAATTAAATTTCTCTCCGTTGCCACAAAGTATTAACACTGACAAACTCATAACCTTGTTGGAGTAACCGAGGAATCAGTATTTCGATAGTTTTTCCCACATCTGCACCACCGCAAACCCCATCATGTAGCACAATTAGCGAACCATCTTTGACTTGCTGCATCACCCGATTGACTACAGTATTCACACCAGGTCTAACCCAATCTTCTGGGACAATACTCCACATCACAGCCCGATAATTCCACTGTCGAAATAACTTTAATGTGGTGGGAGTAAAAACACCATTGGGAGGACGGACATCCCGCACTTTTTCAGGATCTAAGTTACAAGCGTTGTAGATAGCTATTTGAGTCTTTTCTAAACTCTGTTGAAGATTTTGGGGTGACAGTGTAGGAAAATTATGATGTTCATAACCATGTAACCCAATCCAGTGTCCAGCATTACTTACAGCTTTGGCAATTTGGGGTGAACGATTGACACATACACCCAACCAAAAGAAACTGGCTTGGATATTGTAGTGGTCTAAAATTCTTAAAACTTGCGGTGTGTATTGGGGGTGAGGTCCATCATCGAAAGTGAGCGCAATTCGTTTATTTTTCCCGTCCCCACACCAAAGACAATCGGGAAAAGTTGGTTGAAGAATCTTATAAATAATTGGGTATAAAGGAGCAAATTGCATTTTTAAATAAGTTTTAAAAGTATTGGGCGACTAGAAGTCGCTACTACACAAGCATGACGCGCAGCGGCTTCCCGTAGGGAAGGCCACCTCCGTGGACTAATACAAAACCCAGGATTTATTAACCTGCGGAGGCAGGTTTTGTCTGTGTAGCCGTGACTTCTAGTCGCCGGGTGAACTGTAACAAATTCTGTAACAACATCTGATTTGCTTTAGTTCTAGTTTAAATTGAGGAAAAATCAATCACCGAAAAAACCCTGAATTAAGGGGGAGAATTTTGCTTAAAGATATACGAGACTATCAAATACTGTTTTTAAGCTTGTTTCTAATCTTAGGAATTGGCACAAGAGACTGGACATTGAAACCAGAAATAATCGGCACAGCGATCGCTACCTGCATTATAACCCAAAGTCTATTTTCATTCATTCAAACCAACAAAAAAAACATCACCTTCCCACCACTAACAAATATTCGCAGTTCCCTCATCACCTCCCTGGGACTCAGCCTATTATTACGGGCTGAAGATTGGAAAACCATGACTTTAGCCGCATTTTTAGCCATAGCCAGTAAATTTGTCTTTCAAATAGGTGAAAAACACTTCTTTAACCCCGCCAATTTTGGCATCATTTCCGCCCTAGTTCTCACACCAGACGCTTGGGTTTCTCCCGGACAATGGGGTGAAGAATGGTGGTATGGACTGTTATTTATTGGCACAGGAGGAATGGTATTACAAAAAATCGGCCGCTGGGACACTACCGCCGCCTTTTTAAGTGCATACTCCCTCATAGAAGCCATGCGTAACCTTTGGCTAGGTTGGACTTGGGATGTTTATTTACACCGCTTAATGAGTGGATCTTTATTACTATTTGCCCTCTTTATGGTGACAGATCCTCGGTCAATTCCTAACGCCAGAATTGGGCGAATTATTTGGGCTGTATGTATTGCCATCCTCACCTTTATTTTACGCAACTATTTCTATCTTTCCACCGCCGTATTTTGGGCTTTATTCATCCTTGCACCATTGACCATACTTATAGATCAAGTTTGCCTTGCGCCTAGATTTATTTGGTCAAAGAAAACTTTTCAAACAACATTAACAGAGGTTTAGAAATGAAATATTTACGTCAAATAATGTCCTTATTAGTAATAGCCGTAGCATTACTATCTTTTACACCCACCGCTTGGGCATTTTGTGGATTTTATGTAGCTAAAGCCGATGCTAATTTATATAACAAAGCTTCACAGGTAATCATTGCCAGAGACGAAAATAATACTGTATTAACAATGGCTAACGACTTTCAAGGCCAAGTTAAAGACTTTGCTATGGTTGTACCTGTACCAACAGTAATTAAAAAAGAACAAGTCAAAGTTGCTCAACCTCAAATTATCGAAAAAATAGATGCTTTTAGCGCCCCTCGATTAGTAGAATATTTTGACTCTGACCCATGCGCTCCAGCCTTTCAAGACCGGATGATGAATGCACCACAGTCAGCCGCAGAATCAGGTATGATTGCTAAGAAAACTGGCAGAGCAAGAGATAGTTTAGGTGTCACCATTGAAGCCCAGTTTAATGTAGGTGAATACGACATTTTGATCCTCAGTGCAAAAGAATCTGGCGGTTTAGAAACTTGGCTCAGACGCAACGGTTACAAACTACCCAGAGGAGCAAAAGAATTACTAAAACCCTATATTCGTTCCTCAATGAAATTCTTTGTAGCTAAAGTTAATTTAGATAAATTTGACAAATCTGGTTATCAACGTCTGCGACCTTTACAAATATCTTACCAATCACCCAAATTCATGTTACCAATTCGTTTGGGGATGATGAACTCCACCAGCGAACAAGACTTAATTGTTTACATTCTTTCACCCAAAGGACAAGCAGAAATCACCAATTACCGCACAGTTAAAATTTCTTCTAATGTCAACATTCCCATCTTTGTTAAAAACGAATTTGGCGACTTTTATAAATCCATGTTCCAAAATTCTTACACCAAAGAAGATAAAAAAGTAGCCTTTTTAGAATACGCTTGGGATATGGGTAGTTGTGATCCTTGTTCGGCTGAACCTCTCAACTCAGAAGAACTCAAACAAGCAGGTGTATTTTGGTTAGATAATAATGCAAATAATAACATCCCACAATTCCGTCGTCCCTTCCCTACAAGTAGCGTATTTATTACCCGGTTACACGTTCGTTACACCCGCAACAAATTCCCTGAAGATTTGATCTTTCAAACCACCTCTAACCAACAATCTTTTCAAGGACGTTATGTTTTACAACATCCCTTCACCGGAAAACTTGAATGTTCCGCAGGTAAACAATATAAACGATCTTTACCCCAACGTTTTGAACAAGAAGCCCAAACTCTAGCCAAATTAACTAACTGGAAAATTCAAGATATTCGTGAAAAAATGAGGTTATCTGTTGGTAATTTGACAATTTCTTGGTGGGATAAATTTTTAGGTTGGTGGGGATTTTAACGTCAGTTGCTAGTTAGATCAAATAAGGTGCGTCAGAAA
>NZ_JAYGHC010000002.1:0-15137 GCF_034932285.1 Cronbergia sp. UHCC 0137 | reverse complement strand
GACTACAAAATATCCGAAAAATTAATAACTAGCAACTTGAGTTAAATACGGCTTTATTTTGATAATTACTTCGTCTCCATCCAATTTTCACCACTATGGACATCAACAACTAAAGGAACAGTTAATGATACAGCATTTTCCATCACAGATTTAATTTGTGGTTGCAATTCTTCCCATTCTTGAGGAGGAACTTCAAATACCAATTCATCATGAACTTGTAATAATAACCGTGCTTGATATTGCTTTAAAACCTGATGCAATCTCACCATGGCAATTTTAATAATATCAGCGCTCGAACCTTGAATTGGTGCATTAGCAGCAGAACGTAATAATCCCGCATCATAAGCACCTACATTTTTTAATTTACTCAAATCAATATCTTCTGGATTGCTACCTCTTAACTGACGTAGATTGTTACTGGTAAAATCAAAATAACGTCGTCTTCCTAAAATTGTTTCTACATATCCGTTACCTATAGCTTCTTTTTTCACTTTCTCTAAATATGTGAATACTTGTGGATATCGTTCATTAAATCGCTTAATAAACTCATTCGCATTCACTTTATCTATCCCAGTAGAACGAGCAAATTTGAGAGAACCCATACCATAAATTACGCCAAAATTAATCGTTTTCGCAAATCGACGTTCTTCTGATGTAATATCTTCTTTCTCAAATACCAACTTTGCTGTCACAGTATGAATATCTTCGTTTTGTCGATATGCTTCTACTAACACAGGTTCTTGACTCAAATGCGCTAAAATTCTCAACTCAATTTGTGAATAATCAGCAGCTACCATTAACCAACCAGATTCCGGTAAAAATGCTTTACGAATTTGACGACTAAATGCTGTACGAATGGGGATATTTTGTAAATTAGGGTTAGAAGAAGATAATCTACCGGTTGAAGTTGCTGCTTGGTTAAAATCAGTATGTAAACGTTGACTTTTCGGATTTACTAAAAGTGGTAAAGCGTCTACATAGGTAGATTTTAATTTTGATAAAGTGCGATATTCAATCATTGCTTCAATAAATCCAGTATCATCAACTTCTTGGAGTTTTTCTAAAGTTGCTGCGTCTGTTGAATAACCTGTTTGAATTTTTCGAGAATATTTGGTACTTAATCCTAGTTTCTCAAATAAAATATGACTCAATTGTTTAGGAGAACCTAAATTAAATTTCTCCCCAGCAATTTCAGTTACAGTTATTTCTAATTGAGCTAATTCTGTTTCTAATTGTTGTGAAAGTTCTTGCAGATAATCTGAATTAATTCGCACACCTGTATATTCAATTTCAGCTAATACTTCTTCTAGGGGTTGTTCTACTTCCAATAAAAGCTTGTATAAAGCGGGAACTTGTTCTAATTCTTCTTGTAACTTTGGTACTAATCCAAAGGTAGAATAAACATCCATTCCGCAATAATCAGCTACAGCAGGAATACTCACATCAGCGATGGTTTTACCTTTGGGAACTAAATCTTTATAACTGGTTGCTGTTAATCCTAAATATCGCTGCGCTAAGTCGGTTAAATTATGACTACTATCTGGATTTATTAAGTAACTGGCTAACAGGGAATCAAATACAACTCCAGCTAAATTAATTCCCTGACACCGGAAAATTAAACGATCAAATTTGGCATTTTGTAAGGCTTTGGGATAATCTGCACTTTCTAGAATTGGACGTAGTGCGGCTAATGCTATATCTTTATTTAAATTTTCGCCGATTTTATGACCAAGGGGAATATATGCTAATTGATCTGGTTCTGTTCCCCAACAGCAACCAATTCCTACTAAATCTGCATCTCTTGGTTCTAAATCTGTGGTTTCGGTGTCCCAAGCTACGGGTGTATTTGAATTGGTAAATTGTTTTAATATGTTGATTAATTCAGTTAATTTAGTTTCATTATTAATAATACGCGGTTGAATTGGTAAAGCCTTTTGCTTTTCTGCTGCTGCGGTATCTTCTGGACTGAAAAACCACACATCATCATCTTCGCTGACTTTTTCTTTCACGGGTGGTTCTGGAACTTGTCCTCCAAAACGTTGCTGTATGTCGTTGATTTTATTTAAAAAAGTTTTAAATTCTAATTTTTCTAATGTGGGAATGAGAATGTCGGTATCAAATCCTGTTAATTTACAATCTTCTAAATCAATTTCTAAAGGAACATCAAGAACTATAGTTGCTAAATAACGCGACTTTTCTGCATCTTCTTTTCCTGAGACTAATTTTTTCTGAGTTGCACCTTTAATTTCATCTATTGCTGCGTAGATATCATCTAGAGAATTATAATTATTAAGTAACTGTACGGCTGTTTTTTCACCAATTCCTTTAACTCCGGGAATATTATCTGATTTATCACCACAGAGGGATTTGAAATCAATAATTTGTGTTGGTAAAATTCCCAGTTTTTCTTTAACTTGTTCGGTGCTAAATTCAGTTATGCTATTGGCAGAGCGTTTCCAAGCATCGGGACTAAAGTTGAGAACAGTGATTCCCCGATCTGGGTCAATGAGTTGAAAGAGATCGCGATCGCCTGATAAAATTTTCACACGATATCCTGCTTCCACAGCCTTTTGAGCCAATGTCCCCAAAATATCATCGGCTTCGTAACCGGGAGCAGTTAAAATAGGGACGTTAAACCCTTTGAGTAATTCGTGCAGATTTTCTAAATCAGGAATAAAATCTTCTGGTGTCCCCGGACGGTCTGCTTTATAAGTATCATCGGCTTCGTGACGGAAGGTTGGTAAAGCTAAATCAAAAGCCACAGCCATGGCTTGGGGTTGTTGTGCAGCTATCACCTCCAGCAAGCATTTAATAAAGCCAAAACACACGCTGGTCGGAATCCCCGTTTTTGTCCGCAAACCCCCATCCTTGCCCTTAGCAAAGGCAAAATAGGAGCGAAAAGCTAAGGAGTGTCCATCAACAAGGATGAACGTTGGATTGGTCGTGTTTGCAGAATCGGCAGTTTGAGACATAACCTTTAAAATTAAAAATATAAAGTCTTATCGAAATAACCACATCTTTCGTAACAGTGTGTCTGAATCAGGATATCCAGGATTTAAGGATGAACAGGATGAAGTCTGGGATTTGATCACCAATCACGATCACGGATTTAATGGATTACACAGATGACACAGATTTAAAGATTATCCAATTACCATAATGCCTAACGCCAACACCAGCCTCCGCTAGATAACTAGCAACCTGAGTTATTAGCCTAACATTATGACAGATTTCCTAAAATCTACCAGGCTGGATTTTCTTGGTATAACCGCCAAAATTGAATAGTTGACGTAACTTTAATCAAACACCTTGAAAAATCTTCGGTATATTTATCCAGAATTACTCGAAAACCTGTATAATGATATTGGTTTATTTGATACAATAAATTTGATCATGAACAACAAACTTTTCAATACCCTAGCTGTGGCTACCACCATAGCAGGGGTTGTTGCTGCTGGCTCTGCTCAAGCTGCAACTTTGACTTTTACTGATTCTGTTAGCACTCAACTAACAGATATCATTGATGCTCCTCTAAGTGTACAACAATTTAACCCATCTCTCGGCACACTCGATTCCGTAGAGTTTGAATTTAGCGGTTCTATTACTGGTAATGCTAGTGTTACTAATACTAGTAACAGTCTAGCTAGGTTTAGGTTGTCTCTTGGTGGTGATCTGAGTTTGATAGATGCTCTTGACAGTCAATCTCTATTTTCTATCAATCCAAGCACAATATCACCCCAGTATTCACTTGCTGTAGGCGGAACTTTACAAACTCCTACCCTCACCGCTACGGATTTAACTTCTCAGACCTATACTAGTGGTGCATTCTTCCAATCCTTTATTGGGACTGGAAACCGGAACTTCTTGTTCTCAGCCCTCGCTGAATCGGGAATCATTGGCTCAGGTAACTTAACTAGCACAATTACTACATTAGCGGGTGGAGACCTGACAGTTACATATAACTACACTGAAGCTCCCCAAGCAACTCCTGAACCCTCTGCTTTACTGGCCTTTGGTCTAATCTCTGGGTTTGGCTTATTTTCCCAAAGCAAGAAAAGTTTTCTCAAGTTTTCCAAGTCCTAGATATTCTTAACGGGAGATATTTTTTCTCAACTAGACTTTTCTTTGCGTGACTGTTAGACGAGAATTTATCCCGTCCTTAGTCAACGCTTTTTTTTGCTTAAAATTATTGAGGAATAGCCTGTTAATCTGTGACTGGGAATTACAACCAGGAGAATTTATGCACAATCAGGCTCAAACGGATATTAAACTATTGGTGTTAGATATAGATGGAACGATCGCTGGTGAGTCTAACCGCATTAACAAAACTGTGAAAAGAGCGATCGCTGCGGTACAATCTCAAGGCATACAAGTAGCCATAGCCACCGGGAGAATGTATCGGTCAGCTTTATATTTTCACCAAGAAGTCAACTCTACCCTACCTCTAACATCCTACCAAGGAGCATGGATTCAAGACCCAATTAGCCAAAAAATCCATCGTCATTGGTCTGTGACTAAACAAATGGCTCACCAACTGTTAGACTATTTTGAACAACCAGAATGGCGATCGCTCCTATCTATCCACTTCTACATTAACGATCAACTTTATGTCCGGGATCTCTCCCCCGCAACGGAAAGTTATTCAGCACGTTCTGGTATTACCCCCATACCCGTCGGTGATTTACGTCAAACCTTAGCTGAAGAACCTACCAAAGTCTTAGCTTTGTGTGACGACACAAATTTAATTAACCAGCTTTTAACTGACCTACGCCGTCAATACACACCCGCAGAACTCTATTTAACCACATCCGTTGCCACCTTCCTAGAAGCCACCAATCCCCTCGTTAACAAAGGAACTGCTGTCCGCTACATAGCCGAAGAATTACTCGGTTTACAAAGTAGTAACGTCATGACTATTGGTGATAACTTCAATGATGTGGAAATGATCCAATATGCTGGCTTTGGTGTAGCAATGGGTAACGCACCTGATAGAGTGAGAGCGATCGCTGATTGGGTAGCTCCCACAGTTGAAGAAAATGGCGTAGCAGTAGCGATCGAAAAATTTTTGCTTTCCTAAATCTATTAGTAGGGTGCGTCAGACTCGATAATTCACCAATTATCAAAAAAATTTAACATCTGATGCACCTCACGACCGAACCCATCATTACTATAGACATCAGAAAGGACACCGACGACTGGCCGTGTTTCGTCTCGGTGTCCTTGCTGGTTCGCTCCTCACACATCCGATACTATAACCAACGATCTTCATTACGTCAATAGCTAAAGTTAAAATTAATCAAGATTTAGCAAAACTTAGGCGTGGGGAGAAACACCAGCTTACTCAAGACTTAGTACGCAATTCAAACACTTACCAAAAATAATAAGTGCTTTTGTTAATTCAATAAACGTGATATGCAGTTATTGTTGTTTTCTTATCCTGGCTATATACGGCTTCTACCCTGGAATATACAGGGTGAACCCACCATACTTTAAACCTCCCCCCTTGTGCTGGCGCGCTCCCTGAACAAGAATATCCTGCACCAGTCATTATTTTTTCAAACTGAGTTGTGTTAAGTGTTGCAGAAGCAAAAGGTGACAATCCCTGAATAATATGTTTATTCAGAGTCATAGTTACCTGTATAAGTGGTGAAGATTTTATAACCAGGTAGAACTAGAGCAACTCCAAAAGCACTGTCAATTTTTCCAGGGTATCTATATGGGTTATCGTCTGGAGTTCCTCCACCAAAACGAATAGCAAAGCCAAAAAACCATATATACAGACCAGGAATCAACCAGTCCATACTATATGCAATTGCCCTCATAGATTCTTCTCTATTAATAGCGATCGCTTTTAATGTGGTTTTTTCTGTTGCTTCCACTTTAGCCTCCTTTAAAGCAGCATTAGCTGTAAAACATTTCCAGAATCCTTGTAGAGAAGTTCCATGGAATCTCTCTACATTCTTTTTCGGATCTGTTTATTTTATGCCTATGTCTTTATTAAAGATATTTTTTGGAACTTTGTCAATTTACTTGACTCCAAAAATCTTATCTAATAATTGGACAGAATCTCAGGATTAAAATATCGAACTCAGGGTGCCTCCTGTTACAATTCCCGCAACGCCACAACCCCCAATTTCTTCTCCAGCAAACACTTTAAAACCCACTGAGTAGCTATTAACAACCCCACCCTAGCTTGAGCTAGTTCTGGTGAAGTAATTTTCACCTCACCCCAAATCCGACAACTACACCAGAAATCCTCCCAAGCTTGGCTCAACTTCCCACCAATTTTTTCCCAGTCAACAGAACCACCATCACTACAGACCAAATGATCTACCACCTGCATCAATTGGTTAATTAGATGATATTCCTCTGGCTGATAAAAGTAAAGTTGCTGATCACCATTCAGCCAAGAGATTGGACGAGCAGCAATTAACCCACCAATACCCACATCTCCATCTACAAGTTCAATCAAATTATCCTGTGATGCTAAACGTATCAACGAATAGCAACGGGCATGAGCATATTGAATTGGAAACAATAATTTACATTCTCTAAAATCCTTAGTTTCCTCCCCAGCCAAATTACCCCCCGCAAGACCCTGTAACCAAGCCGCCAAGGTCGTTGGAGTTAATTCTAGATGAATACAACCAGGAGGGACAATTTGGACGTGAAAAACGCCACCACAGCTACCTGATAAAACAACGGCTAACTCATGAGCAACTTTCATCGCATTTGAATTCTGAGAATTTGCTAACCGCAGTGCCAAACTTGAAATATATAATTTTTTTTTAACATCCCTACCTTGGTATAGATGAATTTTTTTATCTTCTATGTAAGGAGCTTTTTCTCTATAAGTAGAAATACTAGCTGCCTTCACCAAATGCGCCTCTAGTAACCGCTTAACTGATATGTATTTATCAAAAAGTAGCGTATAATGCACGTAATTTTGCTGAAAACTTTAGGGGGCTGTTCATTTTATCCTGTTCCATCTACCTTTAGATAGAAGTTTAGTCTAGGTAAAGAAAAATGAGAGTAGGATAAAATTTAATGAATAATAGATAAATAGAGGGTAGTAATCATCACCCTCATTGTACAGTAGGATGTATAACATAAAGAGTAGAGTGCAATAATTTTGCTTTCTACCCTTTACATGGCTGGCGCTACTAGGCGTTAAGCCGAACTCGCCAACACAAAGACACTCCTTGCACCCTTTGATCACGTCTTTGTATTTAGCCACGCGCTCTTTGTTACCTATGCAATCTCCATCTTCTTTTTCCGAAGCCTCACGTCCTTTTTTAACTTGGCAACGCATTCTTGACTGGGCTCAAGAACACTATCGCTGCCGTACCTTCAGCAAAGATGAACGCATTCCAGCCAGACCTGGATTGTTGTATTTAGTGCAAAGAGGTGCAATCCGCATGGTAGGAACTGCCCAAGTCAGTGCTACTGCCAGTCAACTAACATCTCGACGCATCAACAGAACCCCAGAAGAAGCCTTCCTGGGTTTTGTAGGAGCCGGACAACCCTTTGAAATTGTTGCCCAGTCACCATTCACACTCCAGGCTTATGCCCACGTTGATCAAACGGCGGTATTGTGGATGTACTGGCATGATTTGGATAACTGGCCTCACTTCCGTCGTGAAGTGATGGATGCTTTTAGATATCAACATCAGCGCAAATTGTTGTGGCTCAGTGCCTTGGGACAACGACGCACAATTGACAGACTCTTAGGATTCCTCACTTTATTGATTGAGGAATATGGAGAACCTTCAATGAGCGAAACTGATCCCGACGTAATTCGTGGCTATTGCTTACCTTTCCCCCTCACCCATGCCCAAATTGGGAGCGCGATTGGTTCAACCCGTGTCACTGTCACCCGCTTAATGGGTAAATTGCGTCAACGAGGTCTAATCCTCACCCAAGGTGATAATCTGATTTGCTTACCAGCAGATTCGATTAATAGAGTCAACTAAAGGACTTTAAATTTATCGCTATGGGTTAGTAGCAAAGTCTGTAAATAGCGAAGCGATCGCTAGACTGAAATATGCCACACAAAAGAGCGATAAATAGCAGGTGTCAGCGAATTTTGACAAACCCAGACTGGGCAATTAATTCCTGTCCTTGCTGTGTCAGTAGTAAGTTGGCATAAGCAACACCAGCTTGTTCTTCAATTTGACCATTCTGTTTGATCACCACAAACAGATTCCGGGTAATCGGGTACTTCCCTGATTGAAAAGCCTCAATGTTTAATTTGTTTCTGTTGTCATCACGACAGTTACTAGGAACAATAAATGGTTCTTGGTAAGGAGGAACATATTGCCCTTGAGTCCGCCCCAACGGTAAGGGTTTAATCGAACATTGAGGTACAATCTCTGGGGCTGAGGCGTAATAAATGCCGCCAGGACTATCTGCTACCTTTTGTAAGGCTTGGGTGGTTGTAGGGATAAATTCTACTTTGGAACCAAAAGCTTGACCACCCAAGATGTCTTGGAAAAAAAGTTCGACTGTACCACCATCGCTAATCCGACGCGAAAAAGCTTGAATTGGAATATTTGGCCCCCCCACTTGCTTCCAATTGTCAATCTTACCGGTGTAAATAGATTTCACCTGATCTATTGTTAATCCGGGAATATTTAATTCTTTGTGAACTGCTACGGCTAATCCATCAATGGCTACGGGAATTTGACCCAATTTAAATTGCTTGTTGTTCGCGAGAGTTAATTCTTGCTCTAATACGGGTCGTGAAGATTGGGCAAAGGTGATTTCACCATTAATTAATGATTTTATCCCTTGAGCAGAACCAGGAGCAGCATTAGTGGGCTGCAAATATTGGAGCTTAAATTGTGGCTGTGCTGCTTGGATGGCTGAATCAATGGCCAGTCTCATTGGAGCAAATGATGTACTTCCTCCATAAGTAAACGCTCCTGTAGGGACATTTGAGACAGAGGTAAAGGTGGTTTTGTTCCCTTGTGTTGGTGTTGTCTGGCTTGGGTTAGAACTTCCAGGGCTAGATTTGGTATTTTGCGGGTTGATGATTTGAGTTATGTTAAAATTTGATGTCTTGCTAAACCACCAGAAACCACCAGCTAGTAGCACTCCTGTGATGAGTACAGATGACAGAAGAATTAATGTTTCATTTTTTTTTGACATAATATTAATTAACGCCAGTCTGAATCAGGATGAACCGGATTAATTTTAGATGTTTGTTTAAGAATTTCTCATCTTTTAAGATGACTACAAGTTAAGGTTTAGTTAAATTACTATTCAATTTTTGATCCAATTTTTAATTCCCTCAAGGGGCTGATTGTGCAAGGTTTTCTCAATTTAAACAAACCATTAGACTGGACTTCTCATGATTGTGTAGCGCGGGTACGAAAACTACTGCGTCTCAAGCGGGTAGGACACGCTGGAACTTTAGATCCATTAGCTACAGGTGTGTTACCGATCGCTTTGGGTAAGGCTACTAGATTATTACAATATCTACCAGGGGAAAAAGCCTATCAAGCAACTGTTCGTTTGGGGGTGCAGACAACTACTGATGATTTGGAAGGGGAAGTTATCAGTTCTCAACCTTGTGCTGGGTTGGATTTAATGGCTGTAAAAACTGCACTTGACGGATTTGTGGGTAAAATTGAGCAAATTCCCCCTAGTTTCAGCGCGATTCAAGTGGAAGGAAAACGGCTGTATGATTTAGCACGGAAAGGGGAAGTTATCCAAGCACCAACCCGGACGGTGGAAGTTTTGGCCATTGAGGTTTTAGAATGGCGTGATGGAGATTTCCCGGAAGTTGATATGGCGATCGCTTGTGGGGCAGGAACTTATATTAGAGCGATCGCTCGTGATTTGGGTATAGTTTTAAATACTGGTGGAACTCTTGCGGCTTTGACTCGCACGGCCAGCAGTGGTTTTAATTTACCAGATAGTCTGACTTTGGATGATTTAGCATCCCAACTGGAAACAGGAATTTTTCAACCGGTTTCCCCAGATACTCCTTTACAACATTTACCATCTGTCAGTTTATCTACTGCATCAGCTAAAAAATGGTGTCAAGGTCAGCAAGTTGCTGTGGATATTAATTTCGGTCTAGTCCGTGTTTATGATGAATCCCGTTTTCTGGGAATAGGTACATCCCAAGACAATTTATTAATTCCTCAAATGGTTTTTGAGCCAATTTCGTGAAATAATTGGTTTTGGTGGTTTTACCCAGGGCAGGATGAAGAAATAATGAACCGCGAAGACGCAAAGAACGCGTTCGCAAAGCGTTCCGAAGGAAAGAAAGAAGGTAAGAAGGAACGGTTGGGAAATAATCATGTTTTTGTGTTCTTAGAAATTTTTGCAGGTGAAGGTGGGATTCAATCTTATGTCCAGGATATTTTTCGCGCTTATTCTGGATTAAATCAAGTTAATCAGGCAGATGTTTTTTTGTTGAGAGATCGGGCTGATTGTATTAATCCTTTTGTTTCAGGGAATCTGAAATTTCATTATTTTTATGATCAATATCCAGCGATCGCTAGGGTAAAATTAGCTTTGGCTTTATTACAATGTTTATTACAAAAAAGACCTAAACGAGTTTTTTGCGGTCACATTAAGTTAGCTGTATTAATCCAAATTTTATGCCGTCCCTTGGGTATTCCCTACACGGTTCTGACCTATGGTAAAGAAGTTTGGCAAGAGTTGAAACATCAAGAAAGACAAGCTTTGTCTTCAGCTTCAACAATTTGGACAATTAGCCGTTATAGTCGCGATCGCCTTTGTCTTGCTAATCATATCAACCCTCAACAAGTCGAAATTCTTCCCTGTGCCATTGATGGAGAAAAATTTACTCCAGGATCTAAATCATCAGAATTAATTGAGAAATATAATTTAAATCATGCCAAAATATTAATGACTGTGGCTAGATTGTGGTCAGGGGATATTTATAAAGGTGTTGATGTCACCATTAGAGCATTACCACAAATTCTGCAAATTATCCCAGAAGTGAAATATTTAGTCATAGGTCGTGGAGATGATCAACCAAGGTTACAACAGTTAGCCATAGATTTGGGTGTGAGCGATCGCGTAATTTTTGCCGGATTTGTGCCAACAGAACAATTAATGTTACACTATCGTCTAGCGGATGCCTATATCAT
Organism: Cronbergia sp. UHCC 0137; assembly: GCF_034932285.1. Taxonomy (NCBI): domain Bacteria; kingdom Bacillati; phylum Cyanobacteriota; class Cyanophyceae; order Nostocales; family Nostocaceae; genus Cronbergia; species Cronbergia sp. UHCC 0137. The sequence continues at coordinate 4,008 of NZ_JAYGHC010000002.1, read as the reverse complement.
GCCCTCTCAAGAAGGCTTTGGTATTGTTTATTTAGAAGCCATGGCCTGCGGTGTACCAGTATTATCTGGCGATAACGATGGCTCGGCAGACCCCCTCCAAGATGGTAAACTAGGATGGCGAGTACCCCACCGCAATCCCGATGCTGTAGCGGCAGGTTGTATAGAAATTCTCCAAAGCAACGATCAACGTTGTCATGGTCAATGGTTAAGAGAACAAGCGATCGCTATATTCGGCATACAAGCCTTCCAAAAACGTCTACAAGTCCTAATCCGATCATAATACTCAAAATTAAATTATTATTAGCCTCCCCTGCCTCCCCTGCCCCCTGCCCCCTGCCCCCTGCCCCCTGCCCCCGATCAACGCCAACCAAAATCGCTATCCTAGAGGCAGAGTCGTACAAAATTTGAGACATGAACCTTAAAAACTTTCAATTAAATCTTTCGCAAATTCGTCCTTGGCTGACACTGTTGGCAATTGTTTGGTTACTAACATCATTCGGCTTGGGCTGGTTAGTTAATTCAGTATTAATTATTTTTGGATTGTTGTTATTAGCCCCAGTTGTTGCATTCATCGGATTTCGCTGGTGGCTGCAAAAGAATTTGGTTGTAGATCAGTGTCCCGTTTGTGAATATAGGTTAACAGGTTTAAATAACACACAAATCCAATGTCCTAACTGTGGAGAACAATTAATAGTAGAAAATAGTCAATTTCGACGATTCACACCAAAAGGAACAATTGATGTCACAGCAGTGGAAGTACAAGCTAAATCACTCGAAGATTAGTTGTATAGGAGGAGTCAGGAGTCAGGAGTCAGGAGTCAGGAGTAAAAACCTGTTGTGAAAAGAGTTTCATCAATTATTTGGGGTGATGCTGTTGAGAAATAGACAGGGTATAGCTATACTTTTTTTCAGATAAATCACCTACATATAGCGAATATTCCCCGGCTTGCCAATAACCAGAAAGTTCGGGTTTTTGTCCAGAGTAATCATCTGGTAATAAACAAAAACGCCCTCCAGGACCATCAACCAACAATGTTGGATTACCCTTACTTTCCACAGTTAATCGTAAATAAGGTAATGACTCTGTAACCTTAATTACCTGATTAGGTATAGGAGTGATATTACCGCAATTACTGGGAACTGTTTGTAAAGATTCACCATTGATAATGATCGGATCATTGGCAAGATTACGACTAATTTCGATTTTTGGAGTTTGAGCCAAATTAACTTGACTAAAAACCAAACTCATGGCTAAAGCTGGGGAAACGATTGTAAATAATCTTAAAGCCTTCATTTTTAATTAACTCCCCTGAATTTTTCCAGAACAATCTTATTGATACACATTCTAGTTTCTCAGACGAAAACCAATCCGTCTTTGTTCCGAGATAGAAAGTATAAATTTTTATGATGCAATTAAATTATTTGATCACTAAACATTAAAATATCCTGAGTTCACTGAGGATAGGTTGAATAAACTTGCTAACCTTTGCTGATTCCTGATTTAAATTCAGGCTAATGTTAACAACTTCATTGCTGCTAACTCTTTAAGAAAACCGATATTTACCCGTTGAGAGAGGTTTGCCATAAATTAGATATTAGCTAAAATCACTAAAACAATCTATAAAAAAGAGCAAACAACATAATTCTCTGTCACGTGCCACCTGAATAACTCTGGCAATATTAACATTGTTAGTGTATCTTGGATACAAATTTTTTGTGTCTAAAGGCTTTCAACCTAAGCAATAGCATATTTAAATCGGTTTGAGAACGGCGTAAAAATAAATTCAAAGGGAACTTATACAATGACGAGTCCAATGGTCAGGAGAAGTGGTAATCAGTCTAGCCAGTCAAAAGAGCCGAAAAAAGGTAATTTATTGCCACTGGGAACTAGGCGTTTTGGGGCTTGGGCTGTAGAAATAACTTTAGTTGCAGTCAGTGGCTTAGTTCCCTTTGGATTGGGGGTATATGCCAATTCGCGGAGCGATATCGAACGTATACCACTTAACCCAGTATTGGTACTGACAGAAAGAGCGATCGCTCGACCTTTAGCTTTACCAGTCAGTTATAGTATTCGTTATGTATCTTGGCCAACTAATTTTTTGTGGACAATTGCCCTATTAACCCCCATCACTATTTCATCGTGGCAATTGTATCTTTTAAGCAAAACCGGCAGCACCATCCCTAAACGCTGGTTTGGGGTACGAGTTGTCAACCACGAAGGTACACCCCCTGGCTTAGGATCTATTGTAGTACGTGAAGTGCTTGGCCGCTGGACTGTACCGATTTCTGTTGCCTATTTACTTTGGCGTTATAGCTTTGTCTTTCCTCACTTGAGTGTTTTTACATTTTTAGCTTTATTGATGGTGCTAGGAGAAGGAATGGGCTGGCCTGCACAACGAAAACGCCGCGCTTTTCATGATTGTCTAGCTGGTACTTATACCATAGATGCTAAGGAACAGTTACAGAGAGGGACTGAACCAGGAATATCCACATCCAGCAAAATTCCTACCCCTGGCAATGTAATACAACGTAACCCCAATTTTACACTGTTTTTAGTTGGGCTAACAAGTATGATTGCTGTGTTGTCAACGTTAGTTAGCACGCAAATCTATGTCCAAACTCAAGAAAGTAACCGCAGAACCGAGCAAATTAACAGTCAAAAGTTTCTAGCACTGATAACAAAAATTAATTCTACCTCTGATAGTAGCAATAAAGAGCGCGAAAATGCAATTCTGGCTTTGGGTGGTTTAAATGATAGGCAGTCAATTAAATTTCTAGTAGATTTGCTAGTACAGGAAACTGACCCCACCACTGTAGATAAAGTTCAACAAGCTTTAATCAATGCGGGATTACCAACTATCCCAGAATTAAAACGGATGAATCAGTTTCTTGCTGATCAACTAAAATCAGTTGGTAACAGCCCCATGAGAGAATCTAAACAAAGGCAGTTAATTCTCAACCAGCAAGCGATTAACAAAGTTCTGGCTGTGTATCGAGGCAAAATCAAGGATGTGGATTTGAGTAATACCCAATTGGGGACAAAAGGTTTTGCTCAGGATTTATTCTTTAAGTTGGTATTAGAAAAATCTGATTTATCAGGAGTTATTTTTAAAGGAGCAAATCTCAATCAAGCTAACTTTCAGGGTAGTCGTTTCCGGGGTGTGGGTGAAGATGGTCGTTGGGATACCTATGATGATGCGATCGCTGATTTAAATCAAGTAGAGTTAAAACAAGCTAATTTCACTGATGCTAACCTCAGTCGTGTATCAATGAACAAAAGCGACCTGAGCCGTGCTACTCTCAACAGAGCTAATCTATCTAATGCCCGTCTCATGGGTGCTAATCTCAGCAGTACCCAGTTAGTAGGAAGTGATTTGCGGGGTACAATTTTAGAAAATGCCAGTCTCACTGGGGCTGATATCAGTGATTCCCAATTAACCGGGGCTAACTTATATGCTGCTAACCTGAATCGTGCTTCTGCCATTGGCACACAATTATCTCATGCTAATTTAACTAAAACCAATTGGCAAGGAGCAGACCTATCAGAGTCCTATTTAGACCATGCCAATCTTAGCAATGCTAACCTAAGTGTTGCCCGTCTAACTGGTGCAGTGTTTCGCTCTGCTAAATTAGAAAATGCCAACCTGCGAAATGCTGATTTGAGTCGCGCAGATTTACGAGGAGCAAATGTAGCAGGAGCAGATTTTCAAGGTGCGATCCTCTCCACTGCTAAACAAGATCCAGGTGATCAATTTGTCCAAACACCCGATCTTGATTCCCAAGCTGCCATAATTCAGGGAGTAGATTTTAGTGAAGCTAAAAATTTAGATCGCAACCAACTAGCTTTTATATGTACTCAAGGTGGCATTCATTCCCGTTGTCCATAAGCTTGGAATCAAGCAGGGGAGTAGGTTGATTAAGTATAAAAGGGATATAATTGTAAATCCTATTCCCCTCTCCGCAAGACTACAGTAGCGATCGCTAATCAACCTCTACAACCACATCATC
>NZ_JAYGHC010000001.1:184864-197372 GCF_034932285.1 Cronbergia sp. UHCC 0137 | reverse complement strand
GCAATGCTAAACCCTTACCCACAGAATCAAATTATTAAGCTGTGTTTAGTATAATCACTAGAAAGATTCTTCACCGAATTAAACCAGCACGTTGAAAGATTGTATGGGGAGTAATTTCTAATTCTGGTAATGTTTCATGGCTAATGATTTGATTTTCTCGAAAGGTGACAGGAAGAGAAGATGGTGTAAAGACAGTGATAGTTTGAGAAATTGTATCTACTATCCAAACCAGCAAAATCCCAGCTTGAAGATAACAAGTAGCTTTTTCAATCATGTCTCCAAAGCTTTGACCAGGAGAAATAATTTCAATCACCAATTCTGGAATAACTGGACAAGCTTCATCTTTCAACCAGTCAGCAGAAAGACGGTTATAGGAAACATAAGTTAAATCAGGTATAGGTATCCAATTTTCTTGGTTTCTGGTTAACTTGATACCCCATTCCACGACAACGCGACCTTTTTCTTGCGCCCATGTAGATAATAGTATAAATAATGCTCCTGTGGTTGAACCATGAAAGAATTTAGGAGACGTTTGATCATTTTTATATTTAGGTACAGCTTCACCGTCAACGAACTCATAAGTAGTATCACTTTCGGGAAGTGCAAAAAATTCTTCGAGAGTGAGTTTGGTTTGAATCATAGTTAGTTTTAGTGGATTATTTCAATAATAACCGGAAATCTCTTTTTATTTCTTGTAATTTTTAGTAATACAAAATTCTGGATGATTGGGGATAATAATTTATGTCAGTTGCACAAGTTCAAAGATTTTATGAAGCTTTGATATTAGATCAATCTCTTTATGAACAATACGTTAATAAATGCTGTTGGCGTGGTTTTCTAGGCAGTTTTCATTGGGATAAAACCAAAATTATTAATTTTGCTGCTACTCTAGGCTATAACTTTAATGAAAGTGAATTAGAAGAATTATGGTTTTATAATGAGCCTTTTTTTGATGAATCTATTAATTTATCTGAACAAAGAACATTGGAAGAACTAACAATTTAAAATCTACATTTTCCATTTGTAGCAAGAGATATAGGATCAAAAAAAGATAGGCCATATATAGTAAATATGACCTAATCAAATAAAATGATCAGCGAATTATTCCAAAAAGTGTTAGAAAATGAACTCTTAACTTTACCGATTACATATCGCTACGGGAATGAGTTAAGCTAAATCAAAAAGCAGGATTTCTGCATTGTTGTTAGTGCTAATTTCTAGTTTTTCTTCTCCAATGATTTGCACTCCATCACCTGCGCTGAGTTCTTGACCATTGAAAGTGATTACACCTTTGGCTATTTGTAACCAAGCATAACGATGAGGACGGAGATGATAATTAACAACATCACCCTGTTCTAAAATAGAGGAATATATATCCACATCTTGGTGAATAGTTACAGCACCATCACGTCCATCTTTAGAAGCAATTAAACGTAATTTTCCTCGTTTGTCTGCTACTGAAAAAGATTTTTGTTCATATCTTGGTGCTAATCCCTGTTGATCGGGTAAAATCCAAATTTGTAATAAATGCAGTTCTTCAGTTTGGGAAGGATTAAATTCGCTGTGCATAATTCCCGTACCAGCACTCATGATTTGTGCGTCACCGGGACGAATTACTGAACCTGTACCCAAGCTATCTTTATGTTCAACTGCACCAGATAAAACATAGGTAAGGATTTCCATATCTCGATGTCCGTGGGTCGGGAATCCAGCACCAGCAGCAATGCGATCGTCGTTAATAACACGGAGGCTACGAAATCCCATCCGTTGAGGATCATAGAAATGGCTAAAAGAAAAGGTATGATAACTATCAAGCCAACTGATTTCACTATGGCCGCGTGCTTTGCTAGGATGGATTATGTAGTTAATTGTATTTTGAGTCATGGTTTTACCTCACTAATTTAGTTTTATGTTTTTAGTATTTAAGTCGGTGTTGTTGGCAAGAAATAATTTGAACTATTTAAATCATAAGGTATCTCCTATTAATTGAAAAGTAGGAACTTATAAGTTAGCTAGTTACCAAAAATAAACTATTAATTTTGTATTTTTTTCTCATGCAGAGAGTAATTATGAGTCTTGTTAGAAAGACATGATAATTTTCAGAATTATGCCATTGTAGAACTGTAACCCAAAATTAGGTACATTGCTATGAATTACTACGTTATTTATGACGGTAACTGCAATCTCTGTGTCACTCTAGTACAATTACTGGAAAGTCTAGACCAAGGAAGGCTGTTTCATTACGTCCCAATGCAAGATCAAGAAACTTTATCTAAGTGGGGAATTACTCCCCAAGATTGTGAACAGGGGATGATTTTGATTGATGGTAATGCTTTAGATAGACGTTGGCAAGGTAGTAATGCGGCGGAGGAAATTGGGCGATTATTGCCGCTAGGAAGTATATTTGTAGAGGCTTATCGGGCTTTACCGGGGATGAAATGGGTGGGAGATAAGTTTTATGAACAAATCCGCGACAATCGCTACACTCTTTTTGGTAAACGTGCGAATACCTATCAATCAGCATATTGCGTTGATGGTAGCTGTAAAGCTGAAGAATGAGTTATTTTGACATGGATTACGCAAGAGTCACGGAATAATGTATCATTAAAGCGGAGCGCGTGGTGTTAGCCAATATTTACAGAACCGTGATAAAATGGATATTGTATTTCAAAGTGATACGTTTAGAGAAGAGTGCAATAACCAACGGCTTCTAGTAAAGAAACACGGTGCAGATAGAGCAAAACGCATCCGAATACGGCTAGATGATCTATATGCTGCTAATGTACTGGAGGATATGCGAAACTGTCGTGGCCGTTGTCATGAATTGCTTTATGACCGAGCAGGTCAATTATCCCTTGATTTGGATCATCCATACCGGCTTATCTTTGAGCTCGCAGATGAACCAATTCCTACTAAATCAGATGGTGGTCTTGATTGGGGTAAAGTAACTGCCGTAAGAATAATCGGCGTGGAGAATACACATGGAAAGTAAGATCCAAAATCAGTATAATCCAGATTACGTTTCTCCTCCTGGGGATACCCTGCTTGATGTTCTCGAAGAACGAGAAATGACCCAAGCGGAACTAGCGGAACTAACAGGAAAACCGAAAAAAACAATCAAGGACATTATTAAGGGTAAAGCAGCGATTACGTCAGAAACAGCATTGCAGCTAGAATCGCTATTCAATATTCCAGCTAGTTTCTGGAATAATCGTGAACGACATTACCGAGAATTTCTAGTCCGGCAAAAAGAAAAAGAACGTTTAAAAAGCCAAGTATCTTGGCTAAAAATATTTCCTGTCAAGGACATGATTAAATATGGGTGGATTTGTCGCTGTGACGACAAACTTCAACAGTTACAAGAGGTGCTAAATTTTTTCGCTGTTGGCTCTTTTAAAGAATGGGAGAAAAAGTGGTGCATTAATCATGTATACTTTCGTAAGTCTTCAACATTTGATCTGGACTTTGCTGCTGTTGTGGCTTGGTTGCGTCGCGGAGAAATTGAAGCTAGTGAAATTACTACTAATTTTTATGATTCTCAAAAGTTTAGAGAGTCACTACAAAAAATTCGCTCTCTAACTGTAAAACCCCCAGAAATATTCCAGCCGGAAGTAGTACGTTTATGTGCAAAGGCCGGTGTTGCTGTAGTTTTTTTGCCGGAACTTCCTAGAATGCGAACTAGCGGTACAACCCGTTGGTTAAATTCGGATAAGGCACTAATTCAACTTAGTCTGCGCTACAAGACTGATGATCATCTGTGGTTTACGTTTTTTCACGAAGCTGGTCATATTTTGCTGCATGGTAAAGACAATTTTTTCTTTGAGGGAAAAAGTGTTACATCTATTGAGGATCAAGATAAAGAGAAAGAAGCAGACAAATTTTCTGAAAATATACTCATTCCTCCAGATCAGTTGAAGGAGTTTTTAGGATCTCAACCACCCACTAAAGCAAATATTATGGAGTTTGCATCTCAAATTGGTATTGCACCAGGAATCGTAGTGGGTAGACTTCAACACGATAAAGTTTTACCACCTAATCACTGCAACGATCTTAAACAGAAGTTTGAGTGGGTGTTAGATCAGAAGGAAAATTAATTATATAATACAGCACATATCAGTTAATTGATAGGGTTATTAAACACTTCTAAAATTTGTCTGCAAACTTGCTTTAGCTTTTCTCCGACTTCGGGAGAAGGTGAGGTGTTACCGATAAAGTCCCATTGTTCTACTGTAGAAAGTCGCCAAGCTTCACCACGATGATCAAATCCGGCGGCTTCTAGACCGATCGCTCTACGGGAATTATTGATAGGATCTTGATAAAAGCGGATTTGAATTAAAATACTGCGACTACGCCAAGATTTGCTGATTCCTGGAAAGTGAAAGCCAATGTCAATAGAATCAGGATCTACTAATTCTCTGGTTTCTGGGTCATTTTTCCAAGGTTTGAGATCGGACTTTACATCGGGAAATGCTAATTTAAACAAATTTACTACCGTGGCAATTTTGCTTGCGAGTTCAAGATTTATTGCCTGTTCAGCTGCATTCACTATAATTTTCTCCTTATTTGATTGGTGAAAACAGAAAAACGCCCAGTAGGTTGCAATATGCTGTGTCAGTGTTTTAGCTTATCAAGACTTGGGAAATTTAGCAAGAAGAAAGATGTTCTGAAAAATTTGGGGTTGCTGATTTCTGTGGTAAATGTGTTATAATTGTTGAGCATCTACAGCTATATCTGTAGTGGTAATTGATGAATTGCCCCTACTATCACGGAGATTTTGGTCTGATGTTGCTGTGCCTAAGAATTGAAAATTTTGCTCTCATCGACCAACTGGAATTGGAATTTGGCGCGGGATTGAACGTTTTAACAGGGGAAACAGGGGCGGGAAAGTCAATTATTTTAGATGCTATTGATGCTATTTTAGGCGGTAAAGTCTCCAGTCGGGTAATTCGCACAGGTACGAGTCGGGCGATTGTAGAGGGTACTTTCAGTGTCAATCCATCCTTAGCTGTGTGGCTGAATGAACAGGAAATTGATTTAATTGATGATAATTCTGTAATTATTAGTCGAGAAATTGCCGCCACTGCTAGTAATATCCGCAGTAGGTCGAGGGTAAATGGGGTATTGGTGAATCGGCATTTGATGGGAGGTCTGCGCGATCGCTTAGTGGAAATTACTGCCCAAGGACAAACTGTACAAGTAGGACAATCAGCCCAAGTCCGGGATTGGTTGGATTTACATGGTGGTGACTCTTTGATGCAGCAACGTCAAAAAGTAAACACAGCTTTTAATGAGTACCAACAAGCCCAAAAGATCCTAGAAAAGCGTCGCACATCAGAAAGAGAACGCTTACAACAACTAGATTTACTCACTTATCAAGTGCAAGAATTGGGAACAGCGAATCTTTTCGATCCTCAAGAAATGGAACAATTGACCCAGGAACGGGAACGGCTGAATCATGTTGTAGACTTGCAGCAAATGAGTTACAAGGTTTATCAGGCATTATATCAAAATGAAGATGAAACCCCGGCGGCTGGGGATTTGTTGGGTGATGGGGAAGCGACTTTAATTAATATGGTGGAGTATGATTCCCAACTCCAACCCCTGTTAGAATTGGTTAGAGATGCAGTTACAGCAGTGGTGGAAGTGGGAAGACAGATTAATGCCTATGGGGAAGGATTGGAAGCCGATCCCCATCGTTTGGCAGAAGTAGAAGAACGAATGCGGGAATTAAAACAAATTTGTCGCAAATATGGACCCACACTGACGGAGGCGATCGCATATTATGAACGCATCCAAACAGAATTGGCAGAACTAAATAACAGTGAACAATCTATTGAAAGTTTAGAACAGCAAGAACAACTTTGTTTACAGCAACTTACCCAAATTAGTCAGCAATTAACTAAACTGCGTTGTCACGCGGCCGCTGATTTAGAATCCCGATTATTAGCGCAACTTAAACCTTTGGCAATGGAAAAAGTGCGGTTTCAAATTGAAATTGTCCCCACATCTCCTACAGCTATGGGTGCAGATAAAATTACCTTTATGTTTAGTCCTAACCCTGGTGAACCCCTCCAACCATTGACAGCGATCGCCTCTGGGGGAGAAATGAGTCGTTTTTTATTAGCCTTGAAAGCGGGTTTTAAGCAAGCAGATGGGGCGACAACAATGATTTTTGATGAAATTGATGTAGGTGTTTCCGGTCGGGTTGCCCAAGCGATCGCTGAAAAATTACACCAACTTAGTCAAAATCAACAAGTGTTATGTGTGACTCACCAGCCTTTGATTGCAGCTATGGCAGATCGGCATTTTCGAGTAGATAAACAGGTGATTGATAAAACTAACAATGGTGAACAACGCACGGTAGTTAGAGTCACTAGCTTAGATAATTTAAACACACGCCGAGAAGAATTAGCCCAGTTAGCCGGTGGTAAATCAGCCAATCAAGCGATCGCCTTTGCTGAATCACTTTTATTACAAGCTGCAAATCACCGTCAACAGGATAAATAAGTAGAGTCAGGAGTCAGGAGTCAGGAGTCAGGAGTCAGGAGTCAGGAAGAAGAGAGAAAATTAAGGTTTAATCGTATTAGCCGATTGATTAAATAACAAATCTCGTGATTTTTCAATATCTACTATTTGACTTTTAAATGCTTCTGCTTTTTCGTAGGCACGAATTACTGCGGGACGGGTTTTAATTTTTTCAAACCAGCGTTTTAGGTGGGGAAAATCTGCTAAATTTTGGCGTTGAGTTTCATAAGGTACAATCCACGGATAAATGGCAATATCGGCAATAGAATAATCTCCAGCAACAAATTCTTGATCTGCCAATTGCTTGTTTAACAGTGCATATAAACGCCCGGTTTCCTTAACGTAGCGGTTAATGGCATATTCGATTTTTTCGGGGGCATATTTGTTAAAATGATGATTCTGCCCTGCCATTGGACCCAAACCCCCCATTTGCCAAAATAACCATTCTAGAACTTGCACCCGTCCACGCAAGTCTTGAGGGATTAAGTGACCAGTTTTTTCGGCTAAATACAGTAAAATTGCCCCAGATTCAAAAACCGAAATTGGTGAATTACCGCTTGCTGGTTGATGATCAACAATGGCTGGAATGCGATTATTAGGAGATATCTTCAAGAAATCTGGCTGAAATTGATCACCTGCACCAATATTAACAGGAATGATGGTGTATGGCAGTCCGACTTCTTCCAAGAAAATCGTGATTTTATGACCGTTGGGTGTTGTCCAATAATAAAGTTCAATCATGGTTTTAGTTGATGAATTTGGATGGATTTTGTGCAATTGTTTAGGCTGAGTTAGGCTGGGGAAAAATTCTTCTCTTCTAAATATCTAGTAAAAATTAAATGTGCATTTTCTAGAACCTTTGTAGAGACGTTCCATGGAACGTCTCTATTTTTGCTAATGCCGAATTTTCTTAACCTTGATAGGGGTTATCTATTTTATCTACTGCAACGTTGTAAGCGAATGGTAAACGACCGGGATTTAAACGTGCTTCTGCTGCATAACCGACGGGAACTAAAACAGCGATCGCTATATCTGAATTATCAGCCACACCAATCACCTCTTTTACTTTCTCCTCTATCCAACCATTCATAAAACAGGTAGATAACCCTAAACTTTCTGCCGCTAATACTAAATGAGTAGCAGCAATCATGGCATCTTTAATTGCATATTCCCGACGTTTTTCTCCTAAAGTTTTTTGAAATTTAGGAACAGCATCTCTAAAATAGTTGACGGTCTTTTCATTCCAAGCGCCTGTTTTTTCTCCTATTTCTAAAATCGGAGTTAAATCCTGTTCTCCTGCACTAGAATCAGCCGCAAAAACAAAGGTAACTGGTGCTTGAATAATTTGGGATTGATTCCAAGATGCTGCTGATAAAGCCGCTTTTTGGGCTTCATCTTTAACCAAGATAATCCGCCAACCTTGCATATTAAAACTACTAGGTGCAGCTACAGTTAACTCTACCAATTGCTTCAATAATTCTGGCGCTATGGGGTCTATTTTGAAATTTTTGATCGAACGACGTTGAATAATAGCACTAGGCACATCTAAAGGTTTAATTTGGGTGGTTAGACTCATGAGATTCTCCTATTATTGGATTTACGTTGCTATGGCAAAGCTTTTTTATCAGGATACAATATTTTAAGTGTCAACTCTGTTCCAGATTATTTTTAATGCTCTTTTATTAACCAATAATTCCTTAATACTACCGTCCACCAAATTTATTTGTCAGGTCAATTCAAAATCCTTCGACTTTTATTAAATTATTTTAGTAAAGACTTTGTTCGCAACATCTCTACATATCTGTGGTTGAATTATCTGATATGTACCTTTTTAGGTTAAGTACCTGGGCAAAATTAATTTAACATTTTTAGACTATCTGTTCCCTGTTCCCTGTTCCCTCTCCCAAATATAAAATTTATTTTGCATGACTACTTATACAGAAATTCCACTAAATAATCGGACTTACGCAAGATTAACACATTTTCGTCATTACGACCTAAGAAAGCAATCTCAAACCCTGATTTTTCCCTGTTACCTGTTAGATATACTCAATTAAAGCCTTGGATAAAGTTTCTTTAGCAACTGCACCAACTACGGTATTTACTTGCCTTCCTCCTCTAAATACCATTAATGTAGGAATACTACGAATCCCATAATGACTAGCTACTGTAGGATTTTGATCTGTGTTCAGTCTCACTACTTTTACCTGTCCTTCGTATTCACTCGCAAATTCATCGACAACCGTAGCCAGTAGCTTACAAGGCCCACACCAAGGAGCCCAGAATTTCACTAAGACGGGAGTTGCGCTTTCCAGAACTTCTTGCTTGAATGTAGCTTCTGTAACATTGATGACGGTTGACATAGTTTCCTGAGTTAATTCAGTAATTCGATATTATCGAATGAACAAAATATATGCCATTTTAAGAGATAATGCAACTATGAAATTTTTGTATCATCCAGAACGAAAAAATATTTCCTTGCCCGGAGTGCTGTATGCTTTAGGTGATCCGGTGCGGCTAGAGATTGTCAGAGTATTAGCGACTAAGGGGGAACAGTGCTGTGCGGGGTTTGATTTGGCGATCGCTAAATCTACCATGTCCAACCATTTTAAGATTTTACGCGAATCGGGGGTAGTCCTGACACGTAAAGCCGGAACACAGCATATAAATCAACTGCGACGAGAAGATTTAGAAACACTGTTCCCAGGGTTGCTGGATGCAGTATTGACTTCGGTTCAATCAGGGAATAGGTAATGGGTAATGGGTGATGGGTGATGGGAGTAGGAAATTCAATATTATTTATTCCTCTTTCTTCCTGTTCTGGAATTGGACTTTTTGACGATGGATCTATTTATAGATACAAGATGATTACCTAACGGTTAAACTAGAAGAGAAATAATTTAAGGGACATTATGATGAGCGATCGCGATTATACATTGATCATTGACAAAAGCGGTAGTATGTCCACCCCCGATCAAACAGGTGGTAGAAGTAGATGGGAAATAGCCCAGGAGTCTACCATAGCCTTGGCTAGAAAGTGCGAACAGTTTGATCCAGATGGCATTACAGTTTACCTCTTTTCTGGTAGATTCAAACGTTATGAAAATGTCACAGCAGCTAAAGTTGCTCAGATTTTTCAAGAAAATGATCCGGCTGGAACAACCAATTTAGCTAGTGTACTTCAAGATGCCCTCAATAATTACTTTAAACGCAAAGCTGCTGGAACAACTAAACCCAATGGGGAAACAATTTTAGTTATTACTGATGGTGAACCAGATGATCGTAAAGCAGTCTTTGAAGTCATAATTCAAGCAACTCGTCAAATGGAACGAGATGAAGAATTAGGTATTTCTATGATTCAAGTAGGTTCTGATGCCCAAGCCACAAAATTCCTCAAAGCCTTAGATGATCAGTTGCAAGGAGTGGGTGCTAAATTTGATATTTGTGACACAGTGACTTTAGATGATTTAGAAGATATGAGCCTTGCAGATGTTTTAATGAATGCGATCACAGACTAATTTAATCACCGAAAGTTTCTAATTATCAATAGAGGTGTGAGGAATGTTAGAAAATCGTGATTATACCTTGATCATCGACCAAAGCAGTAGCATGGCAACCCCAGATCAAAAAGGTGGTATGAGTCGATGGTTAGCACTACAAGAATCTACATTTGCCTTAGCTTGTAAATGTGAAGAATTTGATTTAGATGGGATAACTGTTTATCTTTTTTCTAGAAAATTCCAACGATTCGATTATGTAACTTCAGCTAAAGTAGCACAAATTTTTTCAGAAAATACCCCTGGTGACACAACAAATTTATGCGGTGTTTTGCAGGATGCAATTAACAACTACTTCAAACGAAAAGCTGATGGAAAAACAAAACCAAAAGGAGAAGTAATATTAGTTGTCACCGATGGTATACCATGCGATCGTCAATCTGTGTTTAATATGATTATTGATGCTACTCACCGCATTGACAATGATAAAGAATTGAGAATTGCTATAATTCAAGTAGGTGCAGATTCTCAGGCAACAAAGTTTCTCAAAGCGTTAGATGATCAATTACAAAGCGTTGGTGCTAAATTCGATATTTGCGATACCATCACCTTAGATGAATTAGAACAGATGAGTCTTACAGATGTTTTGCTTAAAGTGATCGATAATTAATATTTAGGAGAATTAGCAAATGTTAGAAAATCGTGATTACACCTTAATTATTGATAAAAGTGGCAGTATGGCCACCCCCGATCAAAAAGGTGGTAGAAGTAGATGGTTAGCGGCACAAGAATCTACCCTTGCTTTAGCTAGTAAGTGTGAACAATTTGATCCTGATGGTATTACTATTTATTTATTTTCTGGTAGATTTAAACGCTATGATAATGTTACTACTAGCAAAGTAGCGCAAATTTTCCAAGAAAACGATCCCTCTGGTACAACTGATTTAGCAGCAGTGTTAAAACACGCTACAGATGATTACTTTCAACGCAAAGCTTCCCAAAAAACTAAACCCAGTGGTGAAACAATTTTAGTAGTTACTGACGGTGAACCAGATGATCGTAAAGCCGTAATGAAAGTAATTATTGAAGCATCTCGTCGTCTAGATAGAGACGAAGAATTAGCGATTTCTTTTATTCAAGTTGGTACAGATGTCCAAGCTACCCGCTTTCTTAAAATTTTAGATGATGAACTTCAAAGTGCTGGTGCTAAGTTTGATATTTGTGACACAGTGACAATGGAAGATATGGAAGATATGAGTTTATCGGAAGTGTTACTCAACGCAATTACTGACTAAAATTAAGCCAAGTTCAAAAATTAACTTTTTCAAAAATGGGTTTAGCAATGCTAAATCCTTACAAGATGCAAAAGTGTGAATTAATCGTCCTAAAGTCAGTTGCTTTTTTAGATGAAATCAGGTGCGTCAGAATGTTAGAATTAGTGATTTTGATTTTAGCCTAAATTATCCTGTCTGACGCACCCTACATACTACAAAATATCCGCAAATTAATAACTAGCAACTTGAGTTAATATCCTACTACTTACAAACAAGGTAAATTTATTAATAGGAAGTGCAAAGATGGATTCTATTGATAAGCTATTAGATGAACTCAAAACTGAATATAAAGAAGAAAAACCTAAACAACAAAAACCAGCTTTAAGTAGAAATGAACCTTTAATTTCATTGTCTCCCAAGTCAGATTCTTTGATAGATAATTTATTAGCAGATGTTAAAGCCGATTTTGCTTCTATAGATGCGGCTGAGGACTTGAGAAGACACCAGGAATTAGAACAAGAGAAAATTCACCAAGCACAACTCAAAGCTAGAGAAATAGAGAAGTTACACAAACAAGCTAAGGAATGGTTAGCTAAATTAGATCCTTTATCAACTGAAGGAATTTGGTTTGAAAAATTTGCTGAAGGCTATTATTCAAAATTAGAAGCAGCTATTGAGTATTTACAAAACAATTACTAATTAAAAAATAGACAGTCACTTATTTTTCTATTTCCTCCTGTGATTTGCCATTTGTAATTATAGATTTATTGATTTGAGATGAATACTGGATAGCCCATTCGTGCATTGCATAGAGAATTGGTTTGAGACTTGCACCTAAAGGGGTGAGTGAATATTCTACCTTGGGTGGAATTTGCGCGTATACTTCTCGATGTATAATTCCATCTTCTTCTAATTCTCTGAGTTGCTGAGTGAGCATTTTTTGGGTAATTCCAATTAAGGAACGTTGTAACTCACCAAACCGTTTAACTCCTACAATTAGTTCTCTAATAATCAAAACTTTCCAGCGTCCACCAATTATATTAATTGTAGTTTCTACTTCACAAGTTAATCTATTGTTGATTTCTGCTTCTGCTTTCATAATTTTATGTTCTAGAGTAAAGTAAAACTACTCCTGTTTCATTACTTATTTGATCTAATTTTTCAGGAATTAATTAATACAGGGCTTTATCCCTCAACCCTCCCCGCAAGGGA
>NZ_JAYGHC010000001.1:159503-184692 GCF_034932285.1 Cronbergia sp. UHCC 0137 | reverse complement strand
AATGTTAACAGGACTTGTGTGTACACCGTAGGCAAGGGAGGAGGGGACGTGGATGCTAAATTTTAGATCACCTTAGCAGCACGTAGACCAAACAGCAAACCAACAGCTACACCAGTGAACATAGCTAAGAAAACGATATATTCAACTACAGCAATGGCATTCATCTAAATTTCTCCAATTAACTCACTATATATATTGAATCATTAGTTATGGGGAAAGGGGAAAGAGTAAAAAGACAAATTTTGACTAAGATTCTGGGATATCCTTAAATTAGATAGAGATTCCCAGAACAAAGTAGCATGAAACTGGCAACAAGAGTAAGTCAGGTGACACCCTCCATCACCTTAGCGATCGCCGCTAAAGCTAAGGCGATGAAATCAGAAGGTATAGATGTTTGTAGTTTTAGTGCTGGAGAACCAGATTTTGATACTCCAGCCCATATCAAAGCCGCAGCAGCTAAAGCTTTGGACGAAGGTAAAACCAAATATGGTGCAGCAGCCGGAGAACCAAAGTTAAGGGAAGCGATCGCCCAAAAACTGAAAACTGAAAACGGTCTTGATTATCAAGCTGAAAATGTGATCGTCACCAATGGCGGTAAACATTCTCTTTATAATTTGATGATGGCGTTAATTGATCCAGGTGATGAAGTGATTATCCCCGCCCCCTATTGGCTAAGTTATCCCGAAATGGTCATTTTGGCGGCGGGTGTGCCGGTAATTGTCCAAACGGATGCTTCCACAGGCTATAAAATCACGCCGGAACAACTGCAAAAGGCTATTACCCCAAAAACTAAGTTATTTATCCTCAACTCCCCTTCTAACCCGACTGGGATGGTGTACACCCCAGCAGAAATTCAAGCTTTGGCTAAGGTTGTAGTTGATGCAGATATTTTAGTTGTCTCCGATGAAATTTACGAAAGGATTCTCTACGACGGTGCGGAACATATCAGCATCGGTTCTCTAGGTAAAGAAATATTTGACCGGACTTTGATTAGTAATGGTTTTGCTAAGGCTTATTCGATGACTGGCTGGAGATTGGGTTATTTGGCGGGTCCAGTGGAAATGATTAAAGCTGCCAGCACCATCCAAGGCCATAGTACATCAAATGTGTGTACCTTTGCTCAATACGGAGCGATCGCTGCTTTAACCAGTTCTCAAGACTGTGTGGAAGAAATGCGTCAAGCTTTCGCAAAACGTCGTCAAGTGATGTTAGACAGACTTAACGCCATTCCTGGATTGAGTACGGCTAAACCAGACGGTGCTTTTTACCTATTTCCTGACATCAGCAAAACCGGTCTTAAATCCCTGGAATTTTGCAACGCTTTATTAGAAGCCCATCAAGTTGCGGTGATTCCTGGCGTTGCTTTCGGTGCTGACAACAATATTCGTCTTTCCTACGCCACCGACATGGCTACCATTGAAAAAGGTATGGATAGGTTAGAGAAATTTGTGCGTAGTCGGATTTAGGGTGATCTAAATAAAAAGCCCTGGCGATTACAAATCGCGGCTACACAAACAAAGTCCACCTCCGTGGACTAATAAAAACTAGCTATTTGAAACCTGCGAAGGCAGGTTTTGTCTGTGTAGGTGCGGTTTCTAACCGCCGATTTACCGTCAAAGCCCTGGCGATTATAAAGATGCCTCCGGCTCCCGTAAGGGATACGCGGCTACACAAACAAAGTCCACCTTCGTGGACTAATAAAAACTAGCTATTTGAAACCTGCGGAGGCAGGTTTTGTCTGTGTAGGTGCGGTTTCTAACCGCCGATTTACTATCACTGTCACCGATCATTTTTGAGTTTACCGTCCTCCATATACACGATTCGGTCTGCTATATCTAAGATCCGGTTATCGTGGGTGACAAGTAAGATGGTACAGCCTTGTTCTTTGGCTAATTTTTGCATTAACTCTACCACATCCCGCCCGGATTTTTTATCTAGTGCGGCAGTGGGTTCATCAGCTAGTACAATTTTAGGGTGACTGACTAAGGCACGAGCGATCGCTACCCGTTGTTTTTGTCCCCCTGACAACTTCTCTGGATAGTAATCAACTCTATCTCCTAAACCAACTTCTTCTAAAATAGCGATCGCTTTAGCATTGATATCTTTACCCAAAAAGTCGTCATGCAACTCCAAGGACATTTTTACATTTTCTTTGGCTGTTAAAAAAGTCATCAGGTTATGGGCTTGAAAAATATAACCAATTTGACGACGCAATTTAGTTAATTTGTGCTTTTTGGCATTATAAATTTCCTGGTCTAAAATTTGCAAACTCCCTTCCTGGGCAGAACGTAACCCTCCCATTAACGTTAACAGTGTGGTTTTACCTGAACCGGAAGGTCCAGTCATAATCACGATTTCACCAGCCTGAATTTCTAAATTAATATCAAATAAGACTTGTTTACGCAGCGATCCTTCACCAAAATAATGATTGAGGTTGGAAATAGAAATTACATTCATGATTTTATCAGGTTTAAAAGATGTCCGCAGGGTCAGCAGAACGGAGTTTTCGCATAGCGATCGCTCCCGAAAAAGTACACATGATTACAGTTAAAATAAATACGTTAATCGCCCTATCTACTTTCATTGCAATGGGCAACAAAGTAGCAGCAAAGGTGAGTTCATACAATCCAAAAGAAAGTAAAAATGCAGGTAAATAACCCAAAGCAGCTAAAAACAAAGCCTCCTGTAATAACACTACTAAAAGATAGTTATCGGTATAACCCATCGCTTTTAAAGTTGCATATTCTGGTAAATGATCGGAAACATCAGAATAAAGAATCTGATAAACAATCACAATTCCCACAATAAATCCAACTGCTACACCCAAACCAAAAATAAATCCAATTCCAGTTCCATTAGCCCAATAATTTTTTTCTCTTTGGGCAAATCCTGCTGGTGTATCGACTGCAATAGTAATATTTTTACTATCTGGATTTAATGCTACTTTCAGTTCTGTTTTGACTTTTTCTAAATCAGCACCGGGTTTTAAATTAATTAATCCTACTTCAATTTGATCGGCTTGACGAGTGGGAAATAGTTGTAAAAATGTTGAATGACTCCCAATTACATTACCATCAGCAGCAAAGGAAGCACCATTACTAAATACCCCTTTAACGCTGACAGCTTTAGTATTCAATTCTGTTTCAAATTTACCTGTTTTTTTAAATATCTCACCAACTGCCCCATATTCAGGACGACTTGCTTGATCAAATAAAACTTGTTGTAGTGGTTTTAGATAATCTTTACTTTGTTGAAGTTCAGGAAATGTTAACCCAGGTTGGGCTGGATCTACTCCCCAGACTAGAATAGCTCTATCTATTCGTGTTTCTGGATTTCGCCATTGTCCTGTACCAATATAAACTGAATTAACTGATTTTACTCCATCATGAGCTAATGCTTGATATAGTCTTTCTCTGGAAAAGCTTTTAACTGAAAATAGGGTTTCAAATTGAGGGTTAATTAAAACCAAATCGGCTTGTAAGTTAAGATGGGGTTTAACTGCGGCATCAAATAATGCACTCTCAAAACCCATCTGAATAAATATCAGCATATCGGCAAAGGTGATTCCCGCAACCGCAACTGCTAAACGGGTTTTTTCTTTCATTAATTGCCGCCATGCTAGGGGCGTTTTGTTAAATATGTTTTTCATGATATTGAACCGCATTCACGGAGTGTACCGGAGGTAAAGATGCTAATACCAATTCTGCATAAAGATGCGCCAAATTTAAAAAGGAACGAACCACAGAGACACAGAGAACACAGAGGAGGAAAAGACAAGGTTACAAAATTCAGCGCAGCCTCATAAAGAAATGGTATAAGAACCCGAATTGTTAAGTCGTAGGTTGGGTTGACGCAAGGAAACCCAACAAAGATCAAGACTAAGAAAGTTAAGATTTATATTTCAATTGCTGTTTGAACTTGTAGGTTGGTTAATCCTGCAACTTTTTTACTGTCTTCTGGATTTAAACGAATTTTTACTTCTACTACTCGGCTATCTAGGTTTTCTCCTGGTTGATTACTAAATACATTTTGACGATTTACTTGTAAGGCAATTTGTGAAACATTTCCCCGCAATTCACCAGGAAATGATTGACTGGTAATGATGGCTGTTTGTCCCAATTTGACTTTGCTAATATCGGTTTGATAAACTTCTGCTACTGCCAACATTTGCTCGGTTTGCGCGAAGTCTGCAATGCCGTTATTATCAATTTTTTCTCCTGCACGGGTGTGAATTTTAATAATTTGTCCAGCAATGGGGGCTTTAATGTATGCTGCTTTTAGGTCGGTTTTGGCACGTTTTAAAGCAGCGATCGCACTCTCTACTTCTGTTTGCGCTAACCTCACATCCACTGGACGCACTTCAGCAATACTGTTAAATGTGGCTTTGGCTTCTCTAATTTGTTTGTTACCTGTGGCTTTGAGTCTATTCAGTTCAACTTTGGCTTCCGCTAGTTGTTTACTCGCTGTGGTATTAATCCGGTTTAACACTGCTTTAGCTTCATTTAATTGCTGTTTAGCAGTTTCTACACTCAAGCGTTTACTGTCAATTAAGGAACTAGAAATCGCACCGTCTTGATATAATTGCTGATAACGTTGATCTTCTGCTTGGGCGTTATTCAGTTCTGCTTCTAATTTCCTAATTGTCGCACCTTGAGCTATTTTATCCCCTTCCCATTGCGCTTCAATTCGCGCGATCGCTTCCTTTTGTCCCCTGGTATCACCTTGAAATTGTGCTTCTATCCTCTCAACAGTGGCTTCCTGCGCTTGAATATCCCCAGATTTAGCCCCAGCTTGCACCTGTGCCAGTTTCGCTTTAGCTACCTTAACCTGATTTTCTCCTTCTAACACCTCATCTTGCAAGCGATCGCGCGAATCCAAAATCGCTATCACCTGTCCCGCTTTCACTTTATCCCCTTCTTTAACTAAAACTTCAGCAACGCGATCGCCATCTAAAGCCAAGGGTGCAGAAAGCCTAATTACCTCTGTTTCCGGTTCAAGTCGTCCTAAAGCACTCACTTTTACAGATATCTGCGTAGTTTGTGCAGCTTCAGATAACTCCATCTTCCCAACCTGTCCGAAGCGGGAAATCCCATAAAAAATAATTCCCCCCGTCATCACTGTAGCTGTAATTATTAACCCAATTAATTTTTGATGATTCGGTTTCAATAATAGCTTTTGAGTCATATTTTCCTTTTTCTTAAAATTCAGAAATTTTTATTACAGGGATTTTTTTTCACGCAGAGGCGCAGAGAGGAATTACAGCAATTTCCAATTCCTAAAAGTACATCTTAGCCCCCTCCTCGCTTGCGGGGAGGGGGTTGGGGGTGGGGTTCTTGTTCCAGGTTTGATGACAATTTGCTGTAAGAGCATGATCTGAATACGTGAAATTTTCATCATTGCAAATAAGTAGTCAACATTTTCCCTAATAAGGTACATTGTTCTGCTAAATCAATCATTTCATTTCTCTGCAATCTTCCCAGTAATAAACCATCTATAAAACTCAGGACAAAGGACGCTACCACAGGATCTTCAATTCCCAAGAAATCACAAACTGCTTTTTGGTATCTTTCATGGGTTCGCTTATGAACACCCACAACTTCTTTCGATTCTTGATGTTGACAAAAATCTACCCAAAGATAAGTCCATTTAATAAAATATTCTTCGTTTTTAACTAAATATCTCCCCAGTGCTTCCATTGCTTCTGTCAACGATTTTCCTTCTCCCAATTCCTCCATTGCTAAACTCACATCTTGTTGACATATTTCTTCTGCTAATTGCTCAAATAAGGCCTGTTTGCTGGGAAAATAGTGATATAACGTCCCTGTAGAAACGCCCAATCCCTGGGCAATTTGCCTCATGGTGATGGAACCATAGCCTTTTTGAGCAAATAAGTCGAAACACTTGCCGAGTAGTTCTTTGCGGTATTGTTCATGATCAACAATTTTGGGCATGACTCGGTTTATCTATATCGAACAGTCGTTATAATTAACTTAACCTTTGTTCATCTAGTTGTCAATAGTACAAATGACCTGTTAAACTCTAAATGCTATGATAAAATTCAATTTTTGCAATCTTATGGACTGAACATAGTTTGCAGAAAAGACTTACTATTATAGAATGATAGACTGGCTCCTAATTGAATGGAGGTACTTGACAACAACTATTAGACTTCCCTTAGTATTAGGAGGGATAGAACTATGATGAGATCATCTAGCTTAGATTGGAAAGAACAACTTGGACTGAGTGAAAGACGCTCACCAGAGTTTTTTCATACTATTGAAGAAATTAATACAGGTAAACAGTCTCTTCCGCAGGCTCATATAATGCGTAGAGCATGGAAAGATTTAGAACTCAATGGTATTCTATGCGTCAATAACGCACCCTATATTTATTTTAAAGAAGTTCCTACTATAGATTCTAAGCAGATGCGTAGATTGCATCGTCAGATATGGAATCAAGGTATCGCTCCCTTACTTATAGTTATTAGTCCAACTGAAGTTCAAGTTTATTCTGGTCTTGCGCTTCCCGCAAAAGATGATCAAGATGTTTCCAAACAAAATCGTCTGGTCGAAATTTTAGATCGGGTAGCTGATGCAATTGAACTAAAGCAATTTATCAGATCAATAGAACTCGGTGAATTGTTTAGAAAAAAACCGGAATCTTTTAAACCAGATTTGCGTGTCGATCGCTATCTACTCAAAAATTTAGCAGCAGCACGTAATAATTTATTGAAAGCAGAAACTAATGATACGTTAGATATCAAGATTGTTAATGCTCTGCTATGGCGCACAATATTTACCTGTTATCTTGTTGATAGGGAAATTATTGATATTTCTTATTTTAATAAAATAGGTGCAACAGATTGTCACAGATTAATTGATATTTTAGAAATAAATGAACCTCATCAAGCAAAGCAACTTTTATATGCTTTATTTCAACAACTTCAATCTGATTTTAATGGAGACTTATTTGATGGTGATATTCAAGCAGAAAGTAAATTAATTCAAGACCGACATATTAACATATTAAAAAGTTTTCTTCGTGGTGATGAGATAAGTAGTGGTCAACTTTCACTGGGCTTTTGGGCTTATGATTTTAGTGTTATTCCTATTGAAACAATAAGTAGTATTTATGAAAATTTTCTTGAAACACAAGAAAAGCGGGAAAGTGGTATATATTACACGCCAAGATTTTTAGCTGAGATAGTTCTCGATACAGCATTAGATGGATGGACTTCCTTACTAGAAAAGCGTTTTCTTGACCCGTCTTGTGGTTCAGGTATATTCCTAGTAGCGATTTTTAACCGATTAGCTGAAGAATGGGTTATCAAGCACAGAACTGTTAGGAATAACAATGATGAACTTGCACCAGCCCTAATTAATATTCTTCAGCAAAACCTTTTTGGCATAGATGCAGATTCTAGTGAAACTGCTTGTCGCATTGCAGCATTTAGCTTATATCTTGCCTTTCTAGATCAACTTGATCCTAGAGGTATTCAGAAACTTCAAAAAAAGGGGAATGCGCTTCCAAAATTAGTAGGTCATAACCTAATTTGCAAAGATTTTTTTGAAAAAGATTTACCCATTCCTGTAGATGGATTTGACCTGATAGTAGGTAATCCACCTTGGGCAAAAGTAACAGGAAAACAAAAAAATCTTATGGAGCAGTGGTGTGAACAAGAAAATCATACAATTGCTCAAAGACAGTTAGCTTGTGGGTTTGTGTGGAAAGCTCCGCAACACTTACGGGATGATGGACGTATTTGCTTTTTACTTCCAGCAGGAGTTTTATTTAACCACCAAGATAAAGCACTAGATTTTCAAAAAGAGTGGTTATCAACATACACGATTGAGCAGGTAATTAACCTATCCGATATGAGGTTTTACTTGTTTGATGGTGCTGATCGTCCTACACTTATTATCAGGTATCGGAAAGAAAAACCTGATAGAAAAACTAGCAGTATTGACTATATAACTCCTAAGACTGAATTGGAAACTATTCGGGCTGAAATTCTAGCTATTTCACCAGAAGACCAAACTAAGGTTAGACTGCGAGAAGTTCTCTATGACCTTAGTAATGGTGAAGCTGCGCTAGTTTGGAAACAATCCTTTTGGGGAACTTCGAGAGACAGAAAATTTCTGGAAAGATTATCTGCATTACCAAAAGTAGATGATTTAGTAGATACATTAAAAGACTTCCAATATAAAAAGAGAAAAAAGCAGATAACAAAAAGGTGGTTAATGGGTGGAGGGTTTCAACCACAAGGGGCTAATGATGATCCAGAGAAAGTTATATTATCACCTTGGTCTCGGAAAACATTATTTTTAGAGGGAAAGAGTAAAAATATTGATTTGATTCTCTTAGAATCTGACTGCACTCCTATTGGTAATCGCTTTAAAAAACTTCGTGGCAGAAATGGACTGCCAGATCAAAAAATATTTACTTCTCCACACATAATTATAAGTAAAAGCTTGAAAGTAGCATTTGCTGACTTTGATGTTGTTTTTCAAGATGCATTTCGAGGTATTCATGGTAAACCAGAAGATACTGAAGTTCTTATGTTCTTGGCTGTTGCTCTCAACTCTGTTTTGGCAAAGTATTTCTTATTTCATACAGCCTCTACTTGGGGAATTGAGCGCGGTGATATACGTGTCGCAGAACTACTTAAATTCCCATTTTTATTGCCAGAAATGACTCAAGATCCTTCTAGGTCAAAAGAAATTGTTCAAGAAATCGCAAAAAAAATTAGAAATCTAAAAAACCAGATTAATCAAAACTTTTTGTTGAATCGTCAGCAGACTATACAAAGAGAGAAAGACGAATTACTCAGACACGTTTATGAGTATTATCATATTGATGAATATGAACAAATACTAATAGACGACACTATCAATGTTTCCATACCAAGTATCCAACCAAATCAAGGAACTTGGCCGATTCCTACATTGGTTAGGAGCGAACCAGAAGAACGCAAGGAGTATTTAAAACTTTTATGTAATGTACTTAATAATTGGGCGCGTAAAAGCCAGTATACTATAATCGGTAACATTATAATTTCTTTAGACATGGGTGCAGCCATTATCGTTTTAGATAGAAAAATTAATGTAGAGCAAAGCTGGGTGAACATTGAGCAGAAATCAATACAGGAATTAGATACTGTTCTCCAACGGATTATTCGTCTTTTACCCAATCAGCAAGGAAGTATCAGCTTATTGCGAAATCTCAAGGTTTTTGACCAAGATAAGCTATATATTTTTAAACCATTAGCTCGTCGGTTTTGGACTAAGACCGCTGCTTTAAACGATGCAGATGAAATAGCATCAGCAATCCTCACTACCAACTATAACGAAAGCTGATGGCAATAATTGGTAATAGTAGTCTTTGGCAGGACACTTTCCCTGATTATCTTATTCCAGATATTCTTGATTTGATATTATCTGCATGGCAAGTTTTTAGTAAACCTAAAATTGATGACCATGAAGTACCCATAACTAAGCGTTTTAGAGTTACTTTGATACAGCAAAGGGATTTGGTGAGATTACCCGTAAGGATTGACCGCGAAATCCCAGAGGATGACTTAGAATCTGGAATCGAAAAGGGACGTATTGATCTGCTTTTTACATCAGTTGAAACGTGCCGTGAAGATGTATATTTTTCTTTTGAATGTAAGCGACTCAATGTAATTTCCAAAGATGGAAAACGCGAATCTTTAGCAGGAGACTACGCAAAAAAAGGAATGATGAGATATGTAACATCAAAATATGCTTCCGGGCTTATTTGTGGAGGAATGATTGGTTACATCATGAATGGTGATTCAAAAACTGCTATCAAAGCAGTAGATAGCCAAGTGAAGAAGTTGTGTAAAGAACTGCGAGTTAGTCCACCAAGTGGTTTATGTCAATCCTCTCTTATACCAAATCATCCTCAAATTAAAGAAACTACACATATACTACCTCGCCAGTTTGTTATCCATCACGTGTTTCTGCCACTTTGAATATTAGGATACTTAACCTTTAGTTGATTGGCAAATTAAAAGGGCGATCGCTTGTTACAATCTAATATGAGAATTTGTCTGATGTTTTAGACGGATGGTACAAAAGACAAAACTATTAAACACTCTTATATGTCAAAAACAATGAAAGCATCTGCTAATTTCGACTTTGAGGACGAAAAATTTAACGCTCCCCCTTCTCAAGTCCTGCCTTGGGGTATGATGATCAATCCCCGCTATGGACAGGATGGCCTTCAAAGCTTTGGTTTAGCCATTAAACTAGATAACGCTCAAGCCATTGGTTTTACCCCCGATGATAATTGGCAACAGGTAGAACATGAATTTAGCAATAATGAAGTAGATTCCGTATATATTACTACTACTCCCAGAATGGTAATTGTGCGTCGGGGTCCTCTGTCTGTGAAAGATCGGGAAACGGGGATGAAATTGGGGACATTTAAGGATAATTATGATGCTTTTTTAGCTGATAAACTTAAATTTAAAACCTTTACTCGCCATCTGATTTTTTTAGTCGGGGAAGATAAAAAGTTTTTACATCAATTACCACTGCAATTAACTCTAAGTGGTGCAGCAGGGGCAAGTTTTGGCAAAAATTACGCTGAATATCAACAAGGTAGAGCCATTGGTGGCTTTGTTGCTGAATTAGAAAAGGCTTATGCAGGTTTTCAAAAGAAACCAGTCACACCAAAGGGTCCCCTTTTCCACGCTCACGGTATTTTCTGCCCGATTATTGAATGTGAAGAAAGAGGTATTCAACCGAATACGGCCTTAGTAGCTTCCACCATGGACTACAAACATCCGACAGTTAGCACTTTAATAGATTACATGATTGCTTCCGATTCACCAGAGTCAGAAATAATCTGTAAAACTTTTGAAGACTATAAAGAATTTGGTAAGGAATCCGTCAAATTAGAAACGCAAAGTACAGAAGTATCAGGTGTTGCTAGTTCTTATGTCTATGCGGATGAAGATGATTTTGGTTATCCACCTTATTAATAATTAGGGGAGGGCAGGGGCGTATTGTAATACACCCCTACTTCATTATTTCTTCAGTAACAAGTAGTATAATGCACCATTACCGCCTGTGACACCGGCGCGATCGCCCGCAACTTTGCCAGTCCCCATAAAATAATCTACCCGTCCTGGACCCTTGATTGCACTGCCCGTATCTTGATCCAATACAAAGCGGTTAACTGTCCGATACTCCAACCGACCACGACCGACAGAGTAGGGCAAAGAGGCTGTAACCAGTGCCAAAGCGCCCGGTGGCATCAGAGACTTATCTGTGGCAATGGAACGTTCTGCGGTGACAGGTACACTAATACTGCCTGTAGCAGGTCTACCATTGGTTTCTTGAAAGAAAATAAATCTTTCCCAACGGGGTAAATAATTACTCAATTCCTTGGGATTTTGGCGGAAATAACTAATTAACCGGGGCATAGTTAATCCTTGTAATGGCAGCTTACCATCTTTTGCCAGTTGTCCACCGATGCTAGTCCAAGGATAATCAGTACCTCCTGCATAACCGACAGAAGTGGTTTTGCCATTGGTTAATCTAATTTGGGCAGAACCTTGGATATGTACCATGTAAGCATCTAGGCGATCGCGGAACCAGAGCATTTCCAAACCACGCAACCTGCTCTTATTCCCTAATAAACCATCTTTTCCTTCCAAATCAATCCGTTTTGGATGGGGTTTAGCCCATTGATCAAAATCTTTCGGTAGTCGATACAGGGGATATTTGTATACTGAAGTTCTTACCCGGCTGGCTCTATAAATAGGTTCATAATACGCCGTAAACTTAACAGTTCCCTTACCATCATTGCCTACAGATTGGTAAAAAACAAACTCCCGACGCACAGCAGCTTGTAATTGGGCTGGTGATTTCGAGTTAACAACTAATTGACGAAACCGCACCAAACTACGCCGGACTCGATCATGGGTAATCTCTGGAATCAGGTAATTTTGATAAGCAGCGATCGCGCTTCTTCTTCCTAAATAAGTCAAACTGTGATCAATGGATTTTAATAAGGCTTTTTTATCGCCTTTTTTACCCCTTCCACCCCAAATTTGCTCATCCCATCCCAAACAATTTTGGTTACTACAAACAGTTTCCAAGTCAATGGGTACGAGTGGTGGTAATACCTCTGGTGTCACCTCAGAATTAGTTGGCGTTGGTGATGGTTGTATGTTAGGGGCTTGAGCAACAGCAGACCAAAGAGGATTAACAAGAGCAATTCCCAAACTCAAGGAAAGCAAAGCTAGGTTTTTTTTAATCATCTTTCAATACTAGAATTAAAAACTGGTTCTACTCGAATAGCGATAATCCGGGAAGGCCGTACCACCATATATTCCCCTTGAATATTCCTAATCGGTACGCTGATAAAATCATTAGAAGCAGATTTTGGTACAAGTTCGGCACTATACCACTTCTGAAATTCTTGAATTGTCGTAAACCGTATCTCTTCTCTATGTCCACTGTCTAGCAACAGGTGTACAGAATATTCATTGGGAGTTCTCGGCATATAATCACGTCATTTAAATTACATCCATCCTATTGTTCACTACTACAGGCCAAAAGAAAAGGGGCAGGGGGCAGGGGGCAGGGGGCAGGGGGCAGGGGGCAGGGTAAAGAATTATTTCTAATTAGGGCTTGCTGATAGCGTGCCATTAGGCATATAAAGCTAAAGCTGAGATACATCAAGAGTTTGAAGATTAAAAAGGTGAATGAGGTACAAGGAATAAGCGTTGAAACTACCAAAAACCTATCACTTGACTAGATTCAAGTATATTCTTCTCTTCTTCTAATTCTTCCTCCTGACTCCTGACTCCTGACTCCTATTTTTTAGCCGCTTCAGGTTACGACGTGGGCTAACCCGTAAACAGTTCCCAACTATTATTTTTTGTGAAAAAATCAAAAAAACAACTTAAATCGTGCTAACTGGTTTTCAATTGCACCGGTGAGAATATTCTTTAATTCTGTACCGTCTTGAAATTGGAGAACTTGCTGCGTTGGTAAATCAAAGGGAAATGTCCCTGCAAATTCTGGACGCTGCATCTGGGCTAATAAAATTTGTTCAGACCGTTTACTTTGAATAGCGTAACCAATCTCCACGCAGACATTAGGACTGGGAATTAGCTGGGGAACTTCCTTTCCATCAACGCTGGTTATCGCTGTGGTATCGGCAATAAACAGCAAACTCTTACGGATTTTTCGCATAATACTGCGGTTTAACC
The DNA here is from genome assembly GCF_034932285.1 of Cronbergia sp. UHCC 0137. Taxonomy (NCBI): domain Bacteria; kingdom Bacillati; phylum Cyanobacteriota; class Cyanophyceae; order Nostocales; family Nostocaceae; genus Cronbergia; species Cronbergia sp. UHCC 0137. The sequence continues at coordinate 171,443 of NZ_JAYGHC010000001.1, read as the reverse complement.
GTAGAGGGGCATCACTAGGACGGGATGATTCTACTATTGTTAGGGGTAAGCGCGATCGCTTATTTAAACTCACCAAACATTGTCCCAGTTCCTCTTTCAATAGATCACTGGCTGGGGCATACTCAGTTTGATAGCAAAGAAAAATACTCGGTTCTAACTGAGCTAAAAGTGCTTGCTTGGTAAAATAAATCTCATGGCTAATCAAATCAATATTAGCCACACAATAACCACCGCTACCCTCAACATAAAACTCAATAGTTTCCCCTTCTAGATAGCGACCAAACCAAGTTGATGCTTTCACTTCGTCACTGTCTTCTAAAAAATCTGCCCGCAACCCTGATTTTAGTAGACTTTTTTTGCTCAAGCGAATGTCTGGAGGCCGGTTTTCCAGTTCAGCGATCGGCTCATAATCTTGTAGATACCATGCTCTGAGCGCAATAATTGACATAAGATACTATTTCAAATTTCTCCTGTTTGGTTATGTATAAGCTTACACTTAATTATAATCCAGTATTAGTTTGATCTACAAAACTCTTAGCGGCTTCTAGCAAATAGTCAAAATAGGTACGAGCTACAATAGATAACTGTTTACCAGAGGGGTAAACCATATACCAAGACCGCTTAATGGGGAAATGCTGCACATCTAAAATACTAAACTCAGCCGCATCTGTTAGCAAGGTATGACGAGATAAAACAGAAATACCTAGACCTCCAGCGATCGCCTGTTTAATTGCCTCATTACTACCTAACTCTAGTTTCACTTTCACCTTTACCCCATGTTCCTCAAAAAGACTCTGCACAGCGCGACGTGTCCCCGAACCAGGTTCCCGCATAATAAAAGGCTGATCTGCTAGAGACTCTATGGGAATATTCTTCTCCTTGGCTAGTCGATGATGTAAAGGGGCAAAAACTACTAAGGGATTTTCTAAAAATGGCTGACAATTCACATCTAAATGATCTGGAACTTGGCTCATAATATACAAGTCATCCAGGTTACTGCTCATTCTTTCCAAAATACCATCATGATTTGTTACTTGCAGCGAAATATCAATGCCGGGATACAGTTCACAAAATGGACCCAACAAACGAGGAATAAAATATTTTGCTGTCGTAACCACAGCCAAGCGCAATTGCCCCTGTTTCAACCCTTTTAAGTTGGCTACTTTGATTTCAAATTGGGCTATAGTTTCAAAAATCTCACGAGAAGTAGCAAATAACTCCCTTCCTGCTTCCGTCAAAAATAACCGCTTTCCCACCTGTTCAAACAATGGCAACCCTACCGATTTTGTTAGTTGCTTTATTTGCATAGAAACGGTAGGTTGAGTGAGAAATAATTCTTCAGCAGCGCGAGTAAAGCTGCCATGTCGTGCGGCTGCTTCAAATACTTTTAATTGGTGCAGCGTCGCTTGGTTCAAGTTAATTCTCCTATAGAGTAACAGTGGAGGCAGGGGGCAGCATTGAAAGTTTGTTTATATATACCTTTGTTCTTATATTTTGTACCTCAAGATGGTGTATAATATACCAAATCAAAGGCATTAACAAGAAACTAAAATGGCCGTACAACGTTGGACAGATGAAATGATTGATCAATTAGCTTCGACTGTCAGCGAAGTTAGAGATGGCATTGCTGAAGTTAAAGATAGTGTAGTAGAAATTAAAGACAGCATAGATGGGTTAAGAATAACGGCTCAAGCCTTGTTGCAAATTGCTAATCAACACGAGCGTAGCATAGAACAGTTTGAAGAAGAAATGGAATTAATAAAACAACGACAGGCAGAAAATGATGAAAGATTCAATGTTTTATTAGAAGAAGTGCGTTATTTAATTCGTCAAAACCACAGTCATCAGTAAGCATTATAATTTACAAGAGTAAAAAATGAACAGGATTGATTTTGGAATTAATGATTAGGATTTCTTTTCTTCCTCCTCTGACTCCTGATTCCGGTCACTGAGCGTAGCCGAAGTGCTGACTCCTGACTCCTGACTCCTGACTCCTGACTCCTGACTCCTGACTCCTGACTCCTGACTCCTGTATTATTCTTCATGCCATACTTCTTCTTTAATTTTTATAGGCACTTTAGTTAAATCAGGTAACTGTAACACTTCTATTTCCGCAACTTGTTCCTTCTCTTTAATATTCAAAGGCAACTTTAACGGTTGACGTTGTTCTATCCAACAACTGGCTAATGGCAAAGTTTGTTCCAACTCATCCAAAGGTCTAGGAATCACCATTACAGCGTTTAATTCCCCAATACGTTCTGCTTCAAACATCCCCGCTTCTACAGCTACAGCCACATTAGCCACAGAACCACGAATAATCGCTGTACACAAACCCGCACCAATTTTTTCATAAGCTGCTAAATGGACATCAGCCGCTTTTAACATGGCATCACAAGCACCCACCATTGCTGGAAAACCTCGTGTTTCTACCAGTCCAATCGCTAGATTACTCAAACGGCTGTAGTTACTTTCTTCGATTAATTGGCTGAAGCGGTTAGTAATAGGCAACACTACATCTAAATTAGGAAACGGTCGAGGAATCACCAAGCTAGATACTAACTGACCAAATTGTTCAGCAGTTTGCACACCAGCTTCTACTGCCAAACGGACATCAGCAATGCCACCACGTACAATAGCTGTACAATGACCACTACCAATTTTTTCATATCCAACTAGGTGAACACCGGCCGATTTTAGCATCATGTCAGCCGTCCCGACTATGGCCGGAAAACTGCTTGTAGATACTAAGCCCAGGGCAGTGTCCTTGAAACTGTCTTGACGACGTGGTGCCTGGAAGGAGTTAACAGACTGTTGATTATATGTTTCCATCGGAATTTCTCCAGGATACTCGCAAATAAAGGTCAAGGCTGAAGGTTGTTAGCATAGCTATTCGCACTAGCAAGATCAAAAACCTTTGCCGCGTAAAGTTAATTTAACACTTCACCCTTCCGAATTTGGCTCGTTCAAGGATTGCCTATGGGGAAACAATGTGGTTAACAGCCTATTAATGCTGCCTTGCCCATATATTTGATTGACAACGCTATGGGCAATTTCAGCCTCAGATTGGCTTGGTTCTGATTCCTGAATTGGGGATTCTTCTTCTGGGGGAGACTGGCTTTTGGGCGTGGGAGAAGGTGTAGGAATGGAAGTAGTAGTTTGGTATTTTAACTCGACAGAAGCCGAAGCTGAAAACTGGGTTTGAGAAATTACTGTTTTCTGTGGCTCTTGTTCTTGAGTTTCAGTAGCGGTGGAATTAATGGTGGAAGGTTCTATTTCTTCTTGAGTTTCACCAATCTGCCGACTGGTATCACCTAAAACTGAACCGGCGGGAATCACTTGTCCAGATGCTACCGAACAGTTAAACACTGTGGTGGCTGCACCAATACAAGTATTAGCTCCGATTTTGCCTTGACCGACCATCAAAAAACCGGCTCCCAGATTTACCCCTGTTTCTACTTCTAGGATACCCTCATTGGTTTGGAGAATTGACCCCATACCAATACAAACTCCAGGTCCGATAATAATCTTGCTGTTGACAGCAGCTTGAATTATTACCCCTGGTGCAAGCACGGCACTGGGATGAATATTTACCTCGCCACTAATGTAAGATTCAACGTTGTTGCTAAAACGCAACAGTGGCAAAGACATGGAATTTGTTACCTCGGAAGCCGGAAAAATCAATCTGACGGGAACGGGGAATAGGGAAAGAATCCCTCTTTTTTCCCCTTGTCCGCTATGGTTATGGGCGTTGGATAATTGCTTCCAGTACCCGACGTTTAGCGGCGGTGTCAATGCCAATTAAGCGCACGTATTCCCCTGGATAGTCGGCCAGGTGTGCTTCTAGGGTAGCGATCGCTTCTCGGTCATTTTTAGCTTCAATTTGACCCGCAGTAGCCCAAGTACCCATCCTAAAACGTCTTTGATCAACGTGTTCAACGCTAATCTTATAACCACCGGCTAATAACTGCCGCATCTGGTCTACTACTTCCGTGCTTAAACGGGTATTAGTCAATGTTGCAGTTGCCGAGCCAGAATTTGTACTTTTGAAGGATTGCTGGCTACCAGTGGAAGCTACTTGTCCATTGGGTCTTTGAATAATACTTTCTAAAACCCGACGTTTAGCTTTGGAGTCAATGCCAATTAAACGGACATACTCACCTTGGTGATTGTCTATACATTCTTCCAAGGCAGAAATTACTTCATTGGTAGAAGTTGTATTGATGGGCTGGCAACTGTTCCAAGAACCTGTGCGGAAGCGGCGCTCATCTACGTGTTCTGTACCGATTTTGTACCCACCTGCCAATAGTTGGCGGATTTGGTCTATGGTTTCTGGGCTGAGTTTGGCACTACTAGCACCATTGCCGTTACCGTTACCATTGCCGTTGTAGCTACTGTAAGACTGAGTAGCAGGTGCTTTAAACTGGGTTGTACCCCCTGCCACTACACCGTCTGGACGTTGGATAATGGTTTCCAATACCCTGCGTCTGCCATTGTCAATCCCAAACAGCCGCACATACTCGCCACGATGGTCTGCTAGACAACCTTCCACCGCCGCGATCGCTTCTGTTAAAGACCGTGTTTCTACGGTTTTACAACTTTGCCAAGAACCAGTGCGAAACCTTCTTTGGTCTACGTGTTCTGTCCCAATTTTAAACCCTTGTTCCAATAGATAGCGCAATTGCTCTACTGTTTCTGCACCCAAGCTATTGCTCGCCACTTCACTACTCCTTTCAAATTCTTCAACGGTAATACTTGTATAAGATTTAACCCCAGAAAGATTAAGTTCATCCCGAATGGGTGCAATACACTTGCTATCCTCAGCACAGCGATAACCAGTCCGTAATGCCTGATTTATGCCAACTACATGATGAGCAAATTGCTGATCTTGTGCTTGTACATCTGGCAACCGATCAGCTTGCTGCTGGTTAGTAATGATTGCTCCCGAAGGCACGTATTTACCGGGGGGAATTTCTACATCTTGAATCAAAGCGTGCATCATTACGATGCAACCAGCACCCACCCTGGCATTAAATACCGTAGAGCGAAAGCCAATAAAGCAATCATCTCCTACATAAGCCGGTCCATGAATTAGAGCCATGTGGGTCAGGGAAGCATTTTTGCCGACCCAGACCGAGTATTGCTTTTGGTCATCACCAATTACTCGACCTTGTTCCAACCCATGAATCACTACACCATCCTGAATATTAGTATTTTCACCAATATAAAAAGGTGTTCCTTCATCTGCTCTAATTGAAGTCCCAGGAGCAATAATTACGTTTGCACCTATAAGTACATCCCCAATAATATTAGAAAAAGAATGTACAAATGCGGTCTCATGAATTTTGGCTTCAGCTAAACTCCTTGACCACGGGGTTGGGGGTGCCGCCGTGCTGCGGACTGCCATTGCGAGATTCCTCCTGAATTAAGCGTTTTGTCAGTTATTGCCGATTTTCTGGTTTTTAACTAACGATCTTGATCTTTTTTGCTGTAAATGAGGCGATCTTCAACGTAAATGGTATCTATTATTGCCACCACTGCTGCATCTAGCGGACGTTGTTCACTGCCAAGCACTTGGCGAGCCGCACTACCACGACTCACAAGTACCCACTCATCCACTCCTGCACCAACATTATCGGCTGCCACCTCGTATTCTTGCAGGAGGTTGCCGTTTTCATCTACTAGTTGTAACAGCAGTAATTTGACACCTCGAAGACTCGGATCTTTTTGAGTGCTGGATACTGTGCCACGAACTTTAGCAATTTGCATTATAAATTACGGTCTTCTACCGAAAGGGCGAATGGCGTTCACATTTTCCCGGAATTGTTCTACATCTTCGGTATAACGAATTGGTAGGACGTATTCCAAGTTTTCGTGGGGACGAGCAATGATGTGGGTGGATAAAACTTGTCCACCGTTGACTCGCTTGACTGATTCTACTCCTGCACCAACTGAAGCCTGTACTTCAGAAACATCACCACGGACGATCACTGTCACCCGACCGCTACCAATTTTTTCGTAACCTACTAAGGTGACGCGAGCCGCCTTTACCATGGCATCAGCAGCTTCTACTACTGCTGGAAAGCCCAAGGTTTCAACCATTCCCACTGCAATTGACATTATTCTAATCCTTAAATCGAGTTTCTAGAGATGGAAAAGATTTACGCTTCAAGAAGGCAAAGCTGTTAATAACTTTGTTTAAACAGTTTTTAAGTACGGAACTGTTCTACTGCTTCTGTATACCTAATTGGTAAAACGTATTCTAAGTTTTCATGGGGACGGGCAATGATGTGAGTAGATAATACTTCACCACCATTGACTCTTCTGGCTGCTTCAACACCAGCAGCAACGGAGGCTTGCACCTCAGATACATCACCCCGGACAATCACGGTAACGCGAGCGCTGCCGATTTTTTCGTATCCTACCAAAGTTACGCGGGCGGCTTTCACCATGGCATCAGCAGCTTCTACTACTGCGGGAAAGCCCTTTGTTTCAATCATTCCAACTGCAATTGGCATCGCAGAACTCCTAAAAAAATAATTCAGTCAGTACAATGGATTAAATTTTTCGACGGGGATGCTGATCTTGACCGAAGAAAATACTTCCAAATTTAAGGATATTAAATCTTGGCATCCAAAGCAACATAAATTACTATAATAGTTTGTAATAAAAAACTTTAAAAAAACTTAACATAATTTAATCCCCTGGTGATTTGATTAAAATTCACTCATTCCTAGAGTTGCCACTTGTGCTTTATAATTTCTTTATTACATTTAAAAAATAACATTCATAGCCCTGGGCAATCTTGCCTGGAGGGGGATGATTAGCGGCTGTATATTCTACCGTCTCTGACTTTCCTCGAATTTTGCTGTTTGCATAGAGACTAGGTAAAAAATAGATAATTTTTTTAAATGTATTGTATAAAGTCGTTGATTCAAAGGAGAAATATAAATTTACAAGCAGGAGGTTTGAAAATGGAAGTAAATGCTTTTAATTATGTAAAGTTATATTTAATTACCATTTCCTTGGCTCAGGTGAAGTAAAAATGCCTAGATAAATTTAAGAGAAAAATAATCATAATAAAAAAAATAATGGATGAAACAGAAGTGAAAATTTACAACAACCGTGCAATCATTTAATCCCTAAAAATCCGTGATTAAAGAAAAGATTAATAGATGAAACCGAGGGAAAATTTAAATGAATGAGTTTCTATTTACAACAAGTTGGTTCGTGCCTTTTTATAGCTTAATTGGGGCAATTTTCACCCTGCCCTGGGCAATGGGAATCATTCAAACTACAGGTCCAAGACCTGCGGCCTACTTGAATTTGTTCACAACAGTGGTATCTTTTCTGCATAGCTTATTTGTATTTAAAGATATCTGGGATAAAGACCAGGTAAGTTTGGATATTACTTGGTTTCAAGCAGGGGATTTCAACTTATCTTTTGCTTTAGAACTTTCACCAGTTAGTATTGGAGCAACGGTTTTAATTACAGGATTGAGCCTATTAGCTCAAATCTATGCCCTGGGGTATATGGAAAAAGACTGGTCTTTAGCACGATTTTTTGGGCTAGTCGGATTTTTTGAAGCTGCGTTGAGTGGTTTAGCGATTAGTGATTCTTTATTTCTGAGTTATGGGCTATTAGAAGTTCTTACCCTTTCAACCTATTTATTGGTGGGTTTCTGGTATGCTCAACCTCTAGTTGTGACAGCAGCGCGAGATGCGTTTTTAACGAAGCGGGTGGGAGATTTGTTGCTGCTAATGGCTGTAGTGGTGCTTTCTACCTTAGCCGGGAGTTTGAATTTTTCTGATTTGTATGAATGGGCGCAGACGGCTAATTTAAGTCCGATGACATCAACTTTATTATGTTTGGCTTTGATGGCTGGGCCTGCGGGTAAGTGCGCTCAATTCCCTTTGCATTTGTGGTTAGATGAGGCCATGGAAGGGCCTAACCCAGCTTCGGTGATGAGAAATTCTTTGGTGGTGGGTGGTGGTGCTTACGTACTATATAAACTCCAGCCAATACTAGCACTGTCACCCGTGGCCTTGAATGCCTTAGTTGTAATGGGTACGGTGACGGCAGTTGGTGCGACATTGGTATCTTTGGCGCAAATTGATATTAAGCGAGCTTTGTCTCATTCTACCAGTGCATATATGGGATTGGTGTTTTTGGCGGTAGGTTTAGAGCAGGGGGGTGTGGCGCTGATGTTGTTGTTAACCCATGCGATCGCTAAAGCATTATTATTTATGAGTTCGGGTTCAATTATTTACACTACCCAAAGCCAGGACTTGACAGAAATGGGTGGTTTGTGGTCAAGAATGCCGGCTACGACTACAGCTTTCATTGTCGGTTCAGCAGGGATGGTGACATTATTACCACTGGGGAGTTTTTGGGCGATGTTAGCCTGGGCTGATGGCTTGGTAAAGGTTAGTCCTTGGGTAATTGGGGTTTTGGTGTTAGTCAATGGTTTGACAGCATTAAATTTAACTAGGGTATTCCGGTTAATTTTTTGGGGAACACCGCAACCAAAAACCCGCCGCGCGCCAGAAGTTGGTTGGACAATGGCATTTCCAATGGTGACGTTAACAATTTTGACGCTGTTATTGCCTTTAATGCTTCAGCAATGGTACTTACTACCTAGCTGGGAAAGTATTGATTGGTATGTACTTTTATCTTTGGTCGCTTCCACCGTCTTGGGGGTAGGGATTGGCTGTACTATTTATTTACACAAAGCTTGGTCAAGACCAAGAATTTTAGGATGGAGAATGATCCAAGACTTATTGGGTTATGATTTTTACATTGATCGGATTTATCGCCTAACCATAGTTAGTGCTGTAGGGTTCTTGTCGAGAATTTCTGCATGGAGCGATCGCTATTTAGTTGATGGTTTGGTAAACTTGGTAGGATTTGCGGCCATGTTCAGTGGACAAAGTTTAAAATACAGTATTTCTGGGCAGTCCCAAGGCTATATGTTAACCATCCTCGTAGTCATTAGCCTCCTGGGTTTTGTCATCAGCTTTTCATTGGGTTTATTCGATAAATTGCCTTTCTAAGTATTGTATATTTCATTCTCAGCTTTGAAATTTACGCTTCAGTAATACTATCTCTCGACAACTGATAATACCTATCTTCTTTCTTCTTCCTTCTTCCTTCGCGTCTTTGCGGTTCATTCAGAAATTGCCTTATGCTTAGTCTATTGATTCTAATACCCTTACTTAGTGCAGCCTTAATCGGTTTCTATCCCTCTGAAATTAACGGGAAAATCTCTCGCAGTTTAGCTTTAGGCAGTGCCGTAATTACTTTTTTGTGGGTAATTTTCCTAGCAATTCAGTTTAGTCCAGATATGGTTGGACAACAGTTTGCTGAAAATCTACCGTGGATAGATGCCTTGGGTTTAAACTATAATCTAGGAATAGATGGTTTATCCTTGCCATTGCTAGTATTAAATGGATTATTGACTTGTATTGCTATCTACAGCAGCGATGAATCCTTGCAACGTCCGAGATTTTATTACTCTTTAATCCTGCTATTAAATGTTGGGGTGACAGGGGCTTTTTTAGCACAGGATTTATTATTATTTTTCCTGTTTTACGAACTAGAATTAATTCCCCTGTATTTATTAATTGCTATTTGGGGCGGTGCAAAACGGGGTTATGCAGCTACAAAATTCCTTATTTATACGGCTATTTCCGGCATCTTAATTTTGGCAAGTTTCTTGGGGATGGTTTGGTTAAGTGGTTCACCAAGTTTTGGACTATCAACCTTGAATACTGAAACCCTACCTTTAGCAACACAACTGTTACTATTAGGAGGAATCTTGGTGGGATTTGGGATTAAAATTCCCTTAGTACCCTTCCATACTTGGTTGCCAGATGCCCACGTTGAAGCCTCTACACCCATTTCTGTGTTATTGGCTGGGGTATTGTTGAAATTAGGAACCTATGGTTTATTGCGGTTTGGGATGAACCTCCTACCAGAAGCTTGGACATATTTAGCACCTTGGTTAGCAACATGGGCAGTGATTAGCGTGTTATTTGGTGCTTCCTGCGCGATCACTCAAACTGATATGAAAAAGATGGTAGCCTATAGTTCTATAGGACACATGGGCTATGTCCTCTTAGCAGCAGCAGCAGCCACACCTTTAAGCGTTTTGGGCGCTGTGATGCAGATGATTAGCCACGGCTTGATTTCTGCCATGATGTTTTTACTGGTGGGCGTTGTATATAAAAAAGCAGGTAGCCGAGATTTAAATGTAGTACGAGGATTGCTGAACCCAGAACGGGGGATGCCTGTAATTGGTAGCTTGATTGTTTTGGGAGTAATGGCCAGTGCTGGTATTCCAGGAATGGTGGGATTTATTTCCGAATTTATTGTTTTTCGGGGCAGTTTCCCAGTTTTTCCCGTGCAAACCTTAATTTCCATGCTGGGTACAGGTTTAACAGCCGTTTACTTCTTAATCCTCCTCAACCGTGCCTTTTTTGGGCGACTGTCTGAACAGGTATCTAATTTACCTCGCGTGTACTGGAGCGATCGCATCCCTGCCATAATTTTAGCAGTGTTAATTGTGATCTTTGGCATCCAACCAAATTGGTTAGTACATTGGACTCAAACCACTATTACCTCAATGGTAAATACTCCAAATATTGTCGCAACAGTATCCTTAGATAAAGCAAAACCTAAATAATGGGTACTAGAGACTGGAAAAACTCACTCTATAATTAAATTCCAATCTCTAATCCCTGTAAATATTTGAAGTCTGAAAATATGATATAGTTCCTACCCAATACTGATAATTCTTGAATACATAACAACATTAAATATGCCAAACAAACTCACAGTAAACAACCCTTTATTTGAATATCTCCACAGATTGCAAACCGGAGGTGCATTACTCAAAGATACCCCCGGAAATGTTTTAGAAGTTGTCGGGATTCTCAAAAGTTATGGAGTAGTTTTAGATGCTTACTCTAAAAACCTCATCTACATAGCTGAAAATCAATTTTTGATATTTTTTCCCTTCTTTAAATATTTTGATGGCGAAATTTCTTCCTCAAAATTACTCCGTCACTTGTGGCACAAGCGGATTAATTTTGAATATGCCGAATACTGCATGAAAACCATGATGTGGCATGGTGGTGGAGGACTAGATACCTATTTAGATACACCAGAATTTTTAGAAATAGCCCAAACTGTAATTACAGCCAAATTTAAAACCAATCCTCTCATTTTGGGACTTAACCAACTTTTTCCTGATTTTTTAACTGAACAGTTGCGTGTATCGGCTTATTATAGTGGGTTAGGTCAATTTTGGCGAGTAATGGCTGATATTTTCCTGACTTTATCAGACCGCTACGATAAAGGGGAAATTAAATCCATTCCCGAAGTTGTAGATTATATTAAAGCGGGGTTGGTAGCTGATGCCCTAAAACCCATTACCTACAGCGTCAAAATCCGCGGACAGGTATATGATATCATTCCTAAAGCTTTGGGTTTGACATTTTTAGCAGATACAGCAATTCCCTATGTAGAGGCTGTATTTTTTCGAGGAACACCTTTTTTGGGTACAGTTTCTTATAATGCTCAAGCATATCAAATTCCCCCAGATCAATCTCGATTTCAGTATGGTGCATTATACGCTGATCCTTTGCCTATTGGTGGTGCAGGTGTTCCCCCAACTTTGTTAATGCAGGATATGCGCCATTATTTACCAGAATATTTGCACAAAATCTACCGTAGCAGTCGTCGGGGTGAAGATGATTTGCGGGTGCAAATTTGTATGAGTTTCCAAAAATCAATGTTCTGTGTAACAACAGCAGCAATTTTGGGACTTTTACCTTATCCTCTAGATACCCAAAATCCATCTGAGGAAATAGCTAATCGTGTTTATTTAGAAAAGTGGCTAGATAGGTTAAAAACTTCCCAGTTATTAGAGGTGAATAAAT